>DASTBI010000188.1 GCA_035712145.1 Candidatus Eisenbacteria bacterium
TCCGAGACCGAGGCCGGCGGCGTTGAACTCGAGGCCGGTCGGCGAGCGGTAGTTCCCCGGCTCGGGAACGGCGAACTCACCCGCGAGCATGGCGGTCAGCCGCTCGGGGTCGATGCCGACGCCGCTGTCTTCGATCTTGATCCGCAGCTGACCCCCGTGCTCCTTGGCCTGGATGCGCACGCGGCCGCCATCGGGAGTGAAGCGGATGCCGTTCGTGATGAGCTGCACCAGCGCCTTTTCGAGTCCGGCGCCGTCGGCTTCGATGGTGGTGAGGCCGGGATCGCAATCGAGCGTCAGTTCGACCTTCCGGCTGACGCCGGCGGTGCTGGCCAGCGCGACGGCGCGGCGCAGCAGCGCGGGGACATCATGGGTGCCGAAGTTCGGCACCACACGCTCGCTCTTCACCCGCGCGAATTGCGCGGCGTCCTCGGCAAGGCGGGTGAGACGCTCGAGGTGCCGTTGCATGGTCTCGAGCACGTCCTTCTGCTGGTCGTTGACGGGCCCGAGCTGTCCGCCCGCCAGCAGATCGCGGTAGCCGATCAGAACGCTGATCGGCGTGCGCAGCTCGTGCGAGGCGATGCTGAGGAAGTGGCTCTTGAGCCGCGTCGCCTGCTCGAGGCTGCCGAGATAGGTGCGCTCGCGCTGCCGCATCTCCTCGAAGCGCTCCGCCAGATAGCCGAGCTCGTCGCCACGCGTGATGTTGAGCGGATGGTCGTAGTTGCCCTTCTCCATCTCGCGGGCCCCGCGCACCAGGCTCTGGACGGGCCGAAGGATCTGTCCGCTGAAAAGGAGCCCGGTGAGCAGCGCTGCGAGGAGCGCGATCAACGCGAGCACCACCATGTCCTTCTCCATCGCGTGGAGGAACGCGGTCTCGGCATCGAACGCGCGCTGGATGACGTAGAGCTGCTGGTCCGTGGGATCGGAGAGCGGGATGCGCCTCACCAGCGTCAGGTAGGTGTTGTGCGAGGCCTTCACCTGCTGGACCGTCATCGCGCTGATGTCGGTGAGGGGGTTCCGGCGCCAGCCACGCACCGCCATCATCAGCGCGCCGCGGTCGCCCGGCGACTCGAGCGAGGAGCCGGTCACGACGGCACCCGCGATGAACGTGACCTCGCACTGCATCTGAGACCGCAGGTCGCGCGCCAGCGCAGCGCCGATTTCGTCAGCCAGCACGAGGACGCCGACCACCTGGCCATTGCCAATGACCGGCACCAGCGCCGCCTGGTAGGGATTCTTCTGCCGGGCGAGGACCACCTGCGGCGTCCTGCCCTGGAGCGCCGCGCGCATCGACGGGTCGTTGAAGGCCAGGCCGGACTTGGCCTGGCCGACGGAGACCAGCAGCTTGCCGCGCCGGTCGTAGATCTCGAAGATCGACGCCTGCACGATGCGGTGGAAGTCCTTCGCCATGCCCTGCACCGTGCTGGTGAAATGGGCGTCGCGCTGATCCCTGCCGAGCATGAGCAGCGAGAAGAAGCGCGGGTCGCGCGCGATCACGCGGCCATCCCCGACCAGCGCTCGCGAGCGCGCGCGCATCATGTTCTCGAACACGGCCTCGGTGTGCTCGAGGCTCTCGTGGATGCTCGATGACTGGACGTGCTTGTTGACGTTGCGGCTCACCGTGAAGAGGGTGGCGAGCCCGAGCGTCGCCGGCGTGAAGAGCGCGAGGAACAGGATCTTCTGCCGGAGGCTGACGCGCATGGTCTAGTAGGCGATATCCAGGGTGACGTTTCCGGTCTTGCCCATCTCCACGCGGCGCTGGATCTCACCCCAGCGCGGATGGAAGACACGCACCGTGTAAGAGCCGGGTGGGAGGGACGGAAGTCGGAATTGACCCTGTTCGTTCGGGAAGGTGAAGGCATGGTTGGGCAGCACCACGACGTAGGCGCCCATGTCGGGGTGAATTTCGCAATGAAGGTTGATCACGCCGGGCCGGTTCATGGTCAGTGTGTCGATCGCCCCCGGCGGCCGGCGGTTGAGGTCGAAGCGCTTGGCGGCCGAGACGCTGAACGCGCTGTGGTACACCCGGTCGAGGTTCTGGAAGGCGATGCGGTCGCCCACCGCGATCGCCAGCACGTAGGGATCGAAGCGGCGCTTCATCAAGACCAGATTTCGCACCCGGGGCGGAGATTCGCGCCGGAAGAACCAGAATCCGTGACTGTTGAGCTTCCGCTCCACGGTCTCGGGCAGCTTCTCGATGTAGACCACTGCGTCCGTCACCGAAACGCGTGCGCTCTTCTTGGCTTTCTTTGCGCTGCCGGTCAGCGTCCCGCGGATCACGCCGGCGCTGGCGGACGAGGTCACGAAGAGCAGGAAAACGGCGAGCAGGAAGCCAGTCCTTGGGCGCATCCATCCTCCTTGGGTCCGGCGTGGCGAGGGGCAGCGTCGAGCTCGGCTTCTGGAGTACCGCACAGCGGTTATCGGCCCTGGAGCCAAGGGGATTGAGCTTGGAAGGAGGGCCCCGGCCGGGCGGCCGTAACCGTGGGTCGAGACCGGAGCTAGGGGAAGACGTCGAGATCGCGGGCCGAGAACAGAGCACCCTCGTAACCCTTGCGAACCTCCCGGACCAGATCCTCGTCGGACGCGCCCCAGAAGAGCTGGTGATAGAGGACGAGCCGCTTCGGCTTCGCGCGCTGGGCGAGCCGCGCCAGCTCGGTGGTCGAGGTGTGGGCATCGGCGTGGTAACGCTGCCACTCGGCGGGACGCGCCTTGAAGCGTTCGGCGGAGTACACCTCGTGCACCAGCACGTCGCAGCCTTCGCAGGCGCGCACCACCGCCTCGCTGGGCCGGGTGTCGCCCGAGATCACCACCACTTCGCCCTTCGACTCGAAGCGATACCCGAAGGCCTGCTTCCAGTTGGCGTGCGGCACGGCGAAGGCCGTCACGGTCACGCTGGAATCGCGGTAGACGACGCCGGATTGGATTTCGTGCGCGTTCACCTTCCAGCCGTCGTGCTTCTCGGGCTCGAGGCCTTCCTGCCGCATGCGAATGTCCTCGGCATAGGCCTCGAGCAGATGCCGGCTCATGGCCGCCACCCCGAGGGGACCGTAGAGCTCGAGCGGGGCATGGCGCTCCAGCACCCAAGGCGTGAGCATCAGGTCCGGAAGGCCGAGCGTGTGATCCGAGTGGAGGTGGGTGATGAACACGATCCCGAGCCGCTCGGCTTCGAGCGCCGGCATCCGATGGCGAGCCGCCGCGGCGGCGGCTCGACGCACGACACCTGCGCCGCAATCCACGAGGTAGGCCCGGTGGCCCGCGACCACGGCGACCGAGGGACCCGAGCGCTCGGGGTCGGCGTTGGGCGTTCCGGCGCCGAGAATCACGACGCGAAGCGCCGCGGTCGTGTCGGGAGAGCTGGCGAGCGCGTGATCACACGCGAAGAGCAGCAAGCCGGCGAGCGCGACCCCGCGCCACGCGCTCATAGAGGCCTACTTGCGCGGCGCCGCTTCGGCGGCTCGCCCGCTCTCGAAGTAGGCCTTCTTCAGGCGCTCCATCAGCACTTCGCGCCGGTCGTACAGCCGCCGCCGCTTGCGCGGCGCGTGCTTCGCGAGCGCGTAGGCCGTGAGCAGCGGCAGGCCGATCGTGGCGTCGGCGTAGCAAATGACCGTGCCGGGAAGCTGGTCCGGATCGATCTTTCCCCAGCTCACCGCCTCGGCCGGCGTGGCGCCCGAGAGGCCGCCCGTGTCCGGACGCGCATCCGTCACGGCGAGGAAGTAATCGTGTCCCTTCTCGGCGATGCCGAGGACTTCCTGGATCTGCGGCTCGGTCTGGAGCAGGAAGTTCTTCGGCGAGCCGCCGCCGAGGATCCAGATCCCGCTCTTGCCCCCATTCACCTTGGCATCCCACACGATCGCCGCCGTCTCATTGACGTCGGCGTTGACGTCGAGCACGAGCCGGTTGCCCTCGAGCGCCTTGGCCGCGATGTTCATCCCGATGGATGAGTCGCCGGGCGAGCTGGTGTAGATCGGCACGCCGAAGTCGTGAGCCGCGGCCAGCAGCGAGCGGTGCTCGAGTCCAAGCTTCTCCTCGCGAGCGCGCACATACTTCCCGCACAGGTGATGGAATTCGGCGGTGCTCATCGCGCGCTGGAACTCCGGCCCCGAGATCACCTCGCGGAAGAAGGCGTCGGTGTCGAGCAGGACCTTGTAATCGAAGAAGACATCGTAGATCCGCACCACGCCCTTCTCGCGCAGCTCGACGTCGTCGGCCTGGAAGGTGCCCTGGTGCATCGAGAGACCGAGACCGAAGTGGGTGTCGTGGTAGAGATTCGCGCCGGTGGAGACGATCCAGTCGACGAAGCCGGCCTCCATGAGCGGAATGATCGCGCTCATCCCGAGCCCCGCCGGCGTCAGCGCGCCGGTCATCGACAGCGCCACCGTCACATCGTCTTCGAGCATGCGCTCGACCAGGAGTCGCGCCCCTTCGCGAAGCCGCGCGCCGTTGTAGGCGAGGAAGGCCTGGTCGATCAGCTCGGCCGCGGTTTCCTTGCCGGTGATCGGCCTGGGATCGATGCGCGGTCCGGACAGATGACGCTGCGGCTTGTGAGTCATCCGTTCTCCCTACTTGGACGTCATGCGGTCCATGCGGCCGTGTGGACGCTGGCGGACCACCTCGTCGATCTGCTTGGGATCGTCGGGAAAGAGTCCGGCCTTGGCGAGCCGCGGCACCAGGTCGGCCCAGTGGCGCTCCTTCGTGAACACCTGCTTGAAGAGCTTGAGCGCTTCCGACTTGCGATCGTTGGTGTACATCGAGACGGCCGCCCAGAACTGAAGCTCGACGACCTCGGGCGCCAGCTTCGCCGCCTGCTCGTACGCCTTGAGCGCCTCGGCGGGTTTCTTCTCGGCGATGAAGTTGTCGCCGGCGTCCTCGAGGTTGTAAGCGCGCCGCAGCCGCATCAGACGGCGCAGCTCCTTGAGCGGGTCTTCGGAATCCTCGACACGGAGATCGAAGATCTTGTCCATCCACGGCTTCCCGCTGGGCCGCCCGCGCACCACGAGAATGGCCGCCGACTGCTTGCCGCGAATGTCGCCACCCGCCTTCTCGGCCGCCTCGAGCGCTTTCATCATGCGCTCGGCCAGGTCGCCTTCGGCTTTCTCGAAAGCAGCCGACATCGCCGGCCACACGGTGGCGTTCGCCATCAGGTTGGCCTGGACCGAGTACTGGTCACCCGTCTTGTGCCCGGCGTCGGGGATGCACTTGGGCCCGGTGTAGGCGGCAACGCTCCCCTTGGCGTCGATCATCGCGACCTGGCGGCCTTCGTTGTGAGCGTCGGCCGTGACCAGCGAATCCAGGGCGTGGCGGGCGGTGAGACCGGACCGCATCAGATCCAGGCCTCGCGGGCCATAGTCCACGAGGACCAGCGACTGGGTGGCGACGGCGCCGACCCCCGACTCGGCCCAGGGCACGATCGGCCCCACCGAAAAGTAGTGCGACTGGACAGCCACCCCCAGCTCTCCAGTTTTTGGATCGCGGGCCACGATGGAGTAGGTATGGGCGAGCGGCGCGGGCGCGCCGGAACCGGCGACCAGCATGAGCGCCAACGACATGCTCCAGTCCAAGAGCACCTCCAGACGCGCCCGAAAGGGCCAGGGTGGGGAGACGAGCCAGCCGCGAAACGCGGCTGAGAGTGGCATGCGCTCAGGGGAGGCGCAACTGGAACGGGCGTCGGTGCGGCGCAATTCGGAGGGAAGCAGCTTGAAACGCGGCCCAGCGAGGCAGAGACTGCAATTTACCCCACGGTTCCGAATCACGCTTCGGAGGCATCGTGTCACCGCTCCTTTGGTCCGTCGCGGCCGTGGCGCTTGGCCTGTTGTTGCTGTTCATGATGAACGGCGCACGACGTTCCCGGCACACGCGCCACGTCGTGCTGGAAGAAGTGAGGCGCCGTTTGCGCGGCGGCTCCATCGAGCATTTGCCCGCACGCGGGCCGCGAGCACGCGGCCGGCTGGGGGAGCTCGAGCTCACCGTGGATCTCCACCACGATCCGACTCGACGCAACCTGCCCTTGTGGAGAGTCATGGCCGTGGGGCCGGTGCGGATCGACGAGCCGATCGAGGCCCGGGTCGCGGACTGGGCAGGTTGGATCGATCCGTGGATGCAGATGGAGAAAGTCCTCACCGTGCCGGCGGCCGGTGGAGGCCCCGCCTTTACCATCCACGCGCGCCAGCCTTTGACCCTCCACCATCCGGTGATCGCCGCGCTGCGCCGCCAGGGTCCGGCGCTGGTGGCGGGATGTCTCCACGTGCAGCACGACTTCATGCGAGCCGAGATTCACTACGAGCCGCGGCCCGAGGGCAATCGCGGCCTGTTCGCGTTCCTCGACGCCATGTCGGAGATCTCGACTCGCGGGCCTTCGCGCGCCGTGGACACCGGCCGAGTCCATCGAATGCACGTGGGGCGCGAGACGGGATGAAGGGGTGGTGGCTCGCCACCCTCTTCCTGACCCTCTTCGGTCTCTCCCAGACGTCGATCGCCGACGAGCGCCCGCGCGCCGTCGCCATGCGCGCCGCGGGTGAGTTGCGGCTCGACGGCGCCCTGGAGGAGCCCGATTGGGCCCGCGCAGAGGCGGTCGGCGCGTTCCAGCTCATCATGGTGCGGGAAGGCGAAGCACCTTCCGAATCCACCGACGTGCGCGTGCTCGTCACCGACACGCATGTTTGGTTCGGCATCCGCTGCGAGAACCAGGGGCCCGGGGCGGTGCGCGCCAGTCTCTCGCCGCGTGACCAGATCCTCGACGACGATCACATCTCGGTTCACCTCGACACCTACAGCGATCGCCATCGCGCCTACATCTTCGGGGTCAATCCTCACGGCGTGCAGCTCGACGGCATCCTCGACGGGGGCGAGCCCGATTTCTCGTGGGACGCGGTATGGGACGCCGAGGCTCGTCTCGCGGAGCGCGGCTGGACGGCGGAGATGGCGATCCCGCTCCGCACCCTGCGCTTTCCCGAGGGTGGCTCCGGGACCTGGGGACTGTGGATCCGGCGCGCGATCACCAAGAACGACGAGGTGTGCTCGTGGCCGCTCTATCGGCTCGCGGTGGCCGGCGACATCATGCTCCAGGCCGGTGACCTGGAGGGAATGACCGGCGTGCGCGGCGGTGGAGGGTGGGAGGCGCAGCCCTACGCGGCCACCACGCGATCGGAAGTGCGGCGCTTCGGTTCCGTGAACGACTGGCATGGCGACCACGTCTACGACGTGGGGCTCGACGCCCGCTACGGCATCACCAGCACCATGACCGCCAACCTCACGGTCAACCCCGACTACAGCCAGGTCGAAGCCGACGCACTGCAGATCGACGTCAACCAGCGCTTCCCGCTCTACTTCCCGGAGAAGCGTCCGTTCTTCCTCGAAGGCGCCGAGACGTTCAACACCTTCTTTCGTCTGTTGTACACGCGCCGCATGGCCGATCCCCTCTACGGAGGCAAGGTGATCGGCAAGATCGGAAGATGGCGGGTCGGAGCGATCGCGCTGCGCGACGAGGGCGGCGGAAGCACCGAAGGGATCGGCGCAGGCTCGACGGGCGGACCATCGCCGCCCGGTTATTTCAGCGTTGGCCGTCTGACCTATGACCTCGGCGAGAATCAGAAGCTGGGATTGCTGGTGACGGATCACGTCGCCGAGCCATTCGGGCAGCCGACCGACACGCTGCCCGGCCACGTTCCGTCGTCGCACAACACGGTTCTCTCGGCCGAGACCCGCCTGCGTCTCATGAAGTCCCTCTTCTTCTATGGGCAGGTCGCCGGCAGCCGCACGCGGTTCGAGAGCCCGGTCGCCACCGATGAAGGAGCTCAGGAGAGCTTCTCCGATTACCTGTCCACGCTCACCTTCGAGTGGAGCGACGGCACACGTCACGCGCTGATCTGGGAGGACTACATCGGCTCTCGTTTCCGCGCGGAAGCCGGATTCTTCGACCGCGTGGACGTGCGCAACGACGGCTTTGAAGCCACCTACACGTTTCGTCCCGAGAACCGCTGGATCCGGTACTTCGAGCCGACGACCAACGGCAACGCGATCTACAGCACGCGTGGCGAGCTTCAAGATAGGCGCTTCTCCGGGGCGCTGCGGATGGGGTTCCAGAAGCAGACCTTCCTCGAGACGCGAGCGACCCACGTGGACGAGCTGTGGCTCGACACCCTCTACGACCGCTGGCGCTACAGCCTCTCGGCCAGCAACTCGCTGTGGCGGCCGCTGTCGTTTGGGGTCGATTGGTCGCTCGAGGACGGCATCTTCTACGCGCCGACCGACTCGGCGTCTTTCCTCGGTTGGCAGGAGGGCATCAACGCCTACGCGACCGCGCGTCCCTCGCCACGATTCACCGCCGAGCTGTCGGCGACCCGCAGCCTGTTCCTGACCTCTCGCGGTGGGGACGAGGTCTACGACATCTGGCTCTTCGGCGCGAAGATGACCTACCAGTTCACGCGCCGCCTGTACGTGCGGCTCTATCCGCAGTACGACACCCACGCGAAGCACCTCGATGCCGACGCCCTGATCGGCTACGTGCTGCACCCGGGCACGGTGGCGTACCTGGGGATGACGGGCGACTTCGACGAGATCGACCGCCGGCGGACCGCCACGCAGCGCAGCCTGTTCCTGAAGTTCTCCTACGTGTTCCAGGGCTGATGCGGATCCGCGCGGCGACTCTTCGGTTCCTGGCGGCACGGATCGCGCCGTTGTGGCTGGCTGTGTACCTGTCCACTCCGCTCAAGCCTTACGTCCCGACATGGGCGTTCGCCGTCATCATCGTCGTCCCTTTCCTCCTGCTCATGCTCGAGGACGGGGAAGATCGCGTGACCGCCCGCGGCACCTTCGAGGTCATCGCCGCCTGGTGGTACGTGTCACTGACCGCCTTGGTCCTCTATTTCTTTCTGAAAGGCTATCGGCCGGTTGGCTGGTGGCTGGCACTGATCTTCATTGGCCTCGGGCTGGTGGTCTATGTGCCCAAGCTGAGGCACATCGACGAGATCAGCGAGCCTCAGACCTGAGCGGCGCTCAGCACCCCGGATGGATCGAGCGCTTGGCGAATGCGATCGCGCAGCGGGGCAATCGCCGCCTGAGAAGGAACAGGCGGCTGGAAGGCGACCGGACCGCTCTTCCCGATGACGCGGAATCCTGACTCGTGGAGCGCGAGCAGGAGCGGCGTTGCGACCTCGTCGTCGGGATACCAATGCAGCCGTCCCGCCAGTGCGTGGCACACGAGGCGCGATGCCTCGCGCCGTTTCAGAAAGGCCCCGAGCGCGGCCGGCGTGACATGCGCCGAGGTGAGCGTGAGGTGAGCCCCGTCCTGGTCCTCGGCGCCGCACAGGGCCTGGGCCAGTTCGATCACCGAGTCGCCTTCGAGGCGCTTGGCCGGCGCCCCGATTGAAGCGATCACGTGCTTCTCCTGCTCGGCGGCGAATTTCCGGTCTTCCTCGATTCCCACCACCACCACGAACGGCGCCTCGAGGAGCGCCGCCTCGGGCAGCCTCCGTGCAGCGGCCGATCCCAGCACGGTGAGAAATGAGGGCTCGAGACGAGGCAGCGTCTTCCAGCGCGACTCTTCGGCGACCTCCCAGTCCTTCAGTCCGTAGATCAGCGCGATCCGCGTGTCGGGTGCGGGAAGGAGCTTGATGCTGGCCTCGAGGATCGCAGCCAGCCCGCCGCGCGAGCCGCACAGCAGGCGATGCACCGGATGCCCCGCGACGTTCTTCACCACCTTGCCGCCGGCGCGAGCCAGGGTGCCGTCGCCGAGCGCGAAGCGCGCCCCCAGGATCCGATCGACCGGCGCGCCAAGGCGGCGACGCCGCGGTCCCGAGCCGTTCCATGCCAGCGTTCCGCCCAGGGTGCCGCGAGACGGGTGCGGAGTCTCGAGCGGCAGCTCCTGGCCGCGCGCGCCCAGCGCGCGCGAGAGCGCCCGCAGCGTCACGCCGCATTCCGCGGTGGCCGTGAGATCTTCGGGATCGTATTCGAGGATTCGGTCCATTCCGGAGAGGTCGAGAGCCACATCGTAGCCGCCCGCAAGCGATGCATGGCGCAGACGTGTTCCGCCGCCCCACAGCACGACGGCGAGCTTTTCCCGCGCCGCGGCGCGCAACGCTTCGGCCGCTTCCTCGGCCGAGGTGGGTCGGATGGCGAGCCGCGGCTCGAGCGGTCCGAGCGCGTAGGCTTGCGGAGACACCGAGCGTTCACGGAGACCGAGCGCCAGACTCATATCCACGGCCCTTCGGCGACGGCGACCGGGCGCATGCCGCCCATCTGCGCGGGAGGATGAATGCCTTCGCCGTCTCCGGGAAGGATCTTGCCCGGGTTGAGCACGCGCTCCGGATCGAACGCCGCACGCATGCGCTCCATCACCGCCAGATCGTCGGGCGCGAAGAGCTCGCGCATCATCGAGCGCTTCTCGATTCCGACGCCGTGCTCGCCGGAGATCGACCCGCCCATGCGGATGCACATGCGGAGGATCTCGTGCGAGGCTTCCAGCGCCAGGGCCTGCTGTCGCGGGTCGTCCGCGTCGAACAGCACATGCGGATGAAGGTTGCCGTCGCCGGCATGGAAGACGTTGCCGGACTCGAGTCCGCGCTCCGAGCACAGGCGTCCGATGCCGGCCAGCGCTTCGGCCAGCCGGGTGCGGGGCACCACGCCATCCATGATGTAGAAGCCGCTCGCCGCGCGGCCGTACGCGCCGAAGGCCGATTTGCGGCCCTTCCAGATCGCGGCTCGCTCCGCTTCGTCGCGCGCGACGCGGACCGAGCGGGCGCCTTGCAGCTTCGCGAGCGCGGAGATGCGCTCGACCTGCGGCTCGAGGCTCACCGCGGGACCATCGACCTCGATCAGCAGCACGGCGCCGGCGTCGAGCGGCAGACCGATTCCGAGCCAGGCTTCCACCAGCCGCACCGTATGGCGGTCCATGATCTCCATGGCCGCGGGCACGATGCCCGCCGCGATCGTGGCCGATACCGCCCGGCACGACTGCTCGATGGTCTCGAAGTCGAAGAGCATCGTCTTCACCGCCTGCGGCTTCGGCAGCAGCCGCACGCAGATCTCGGTGACGATCGCCAGCGTGCCTTCGCTGCCGATCACCGCGGAGGCCAGGTCGAAGTCCGGCGAATCCGGCGCCTCGCCGCCGAGCGTGACCACCGCTCCGTCGGCCAGGACCGCCACGATGCCCAGCACGTGATTGAACGTGACTCCGTACTTGAGGCAATGCGGGCCCCCGGCATTGGTGGCGACGTTGCCGCCCACCGTGCTCACCTGCTGCGATGCCGGGTCGGGCGCGTAGTAGAGACCGAGCGGCGCGAGCTGCCGGGACAGCTCGAGGTTCACGAGGCCGGGCTGGACCCAGGCCAGCATCCGCTCGGCGTCCACGCGCAGAACACGGTCCATGCGGTTGACCGAGAGCACCAGGCCACCGCGCTCGGCGGTGGCGCCTCCCGCGAGTCCCGTCCCCGCGCCGCGAGGCGTGATGGGCAGGCGATGGGCGCCCGCCCAGCGCACGATGGCCGCCACCTCGTCGGTCGAGCGCGGGAGCACGATGGCGTCGGGCATGTGCCTCTCGATCACCAGCGCGTCGGACTCGTAGGTGAAGCGCGCCGCCCGGCTATCGAGCACGCCGTCTTCGCCGAGCAGCTCGCGCAGCGGAGCAAGGTCGAGCGGAGTCATGCGGCGCAGGTTAGCACGGTGGACAGATGTCCGGCTCCGCGGCTGTAATCCTTTACTCTCCCCGGGGAGAGTAAAGAGTTACAAGCAACCGAGGCTTTCATGAGCGAGAACAAGAGAACGGTCGAAGCCTACATGGATGCCTTCAGGAGCACCGACCGCACGCGCATCCTCGACTGCCTGACCGACGACGTCGAGTGGTGGATCCCGGGAATGTTCAAGGTCCAGGGGAAGGAAGCCTTCAACGAGCACATCGTGGACGAAGGTTTCGTCGATCGCCCGGTGATCACGGTCGACCGCCTGGTGGAGGAGAACGACGTGGTCGTGGCCGAGGGCAGCGTGAAAGCGCCGCGGGCCGGCGGAGGCCACATGAACCTGGTGTTCTGCGACGTGTTCGAGATGAGGAACGCGAAGATTCGCCGGCTGATCAGCTACTTGATGGAGGTGAAGTAGTCCGCGGCGCTTCGCGCCGCGTATCTAAGGCTTCTTGGAAGCTCGCGGCCCGAAGTGGCTCACCAGATAGGTCCGCAGCGAGTCGTGCTCCTCTCGCGTGAGCTTGACGCCCCACTTCTCCATCGTGCCGAGCGTCTTCTCCCACGCGGTCGAATCCTTGGCCTGCTGCGTCACCATCGTCTCGGAATGGCAGATCAGGCACGCGCGCTCGGCGATTGCTTTGCCGGAGCCTTCAGGAAAGTGCTGCTCGTAGACACGGCGACGCGACGCCTTGCCGGCCTCGTCCGCGAAGGACACCATCACGAACAGCGAGAACCCCGCGAACACCACCAGCAGTGCTCTACGCGACACGGAAGCTCACCACGTGAATGGAATTGTTGGCGTAGCCCGCTGAGTTGACCCGCGCCTCCGCGGGTTGAACCTCGCCCTTGCCGTCGGTCGCGCGTGCCATGACGCTGAGCCGCGCGGGCGTCTTGATCTCGTACTCGGTGGCCCAGGCCCGCCAGGCGCCGGGCGCCGTCTCGCCCATGAAGCCTGCCGGCTTCCAGGTCTTGCCCCGGTCGATCGAGGTCTCGACCAGACGCACGCCCATCGCCCCGGCCCATGCGAACCCCTGGATGCGCACCTTGCCGAGGGCTTCGCGCCCGCCTTCGAGCGGACGCGTGATCACCGACTTCACCTTCATCTCCTCGACCGGCGGCGCCAGCGCAGATGGATCGTCTCCGGGATAGTTGTAGCGATAGCCACCGGCCATGAAGTGATTGTCCGACGGGATCTTTTCGAGGCGGATCCGGGTCACCCACTTGGTCGACGCCATGCCGTACCAGGCGGGCACGATGACGCGCAGCGGACCGCCGTGCAGCTTCGGCAGCGGCTCGCCGTTCATCGTGTGCGCGAGCAGCACGTCGAACATCGCCTTCTCGATCGGGATGCTGCGCAAGAACGGCGGGACGTCGGGAAGCGTTCCGACGTCGGCCGCCTCGAACCACACGTGCCGCGCCTCGGGCATCACCTGCGCGCGGCGCAGCAGGAACGGCAGCTTCACGCCGGTCCACGTCGCGTTGCCGACCGCGCCGCGCTCCCACTGGGTGCCGGACGTGTTCGCCAGCTTGAACAGCCCACGGCCATTGCCCGCGCACTCCAGCGTGACCGCCGCCTCGGTCGAAGGAATCGCCTGAATGTCCTTGAGGTTGAGCGAGAGCGGGTTGGCCACGAGCCCAGTCACCTCGAGGCGCCAGGTCGCGGGATCGATGGTCGGTGCGGGCAGATGGCTGCGGACGAAGAAACGATCGTTGCGCGTGGTCCACGAGCGGCCGAGCGCAGACAGCGTGGTCTCGAAGTGCTCCGGCCATGCGTTGCGCTCGATGAGCTCTGCGGCCGGCGCAGCAGGTGCGGCGGGCTTGGCAGCCTGGGCAGCAGGACCTGCCCCGCGCGCCCAGCCATGCCACGCGCCGAGCGTCCACGAGGCCAGTCCCGCCCGGCTCAGCGCTCTCAGGAACGTGCGGCGATCCATGCCAGCCATGTGCAGAAATCTACTTCCGGTCGAGGCCGCGCGCCAGAACATCCGCGCCGTGTTCGGGGCTACGGATTGGCGCGACGGAGCGACTCGGGCTCGGCCTCGTGCTGGCGCAGCTCGAGCCCGGGAAGCTCGTCCTCGACCAGGTACTCGAACTGGTCCCGGAACTCCTGCAGGTTGAGGCCGGCGACCGCCGCGTACTTGGCCAGCGCGTGGGCGTCCTCGAAGTCGTCCCGGCGCAGCCGGATCATGTAGCGCCGGGCGATGGCATAACGGGTCGATCCGATGTCGACCATGCGGACCTTGGCTCGTTGCGCGTCGTCGTCGTACATGGCCTTGAACGGGATCGGCACGAAGCGCCCGGCCTGGATCGACATGATGGCGGCATCGCCGCCCTCGAGCAGGAACTTGGCGGCGCAATAACCGAGGTCGCGCGTGTATTCCATGTCGAACGGGATCGGATCGGCGCATCGCAGCTCGTAGCCGATGTTCTTGGCGACGATCGTGGCCTTGAGCCCGAAGTCGGCGAGGCGCCGCTGCACGGCCTGCTTGAGGATCTCGCCGAAGCTCACCTCCGCGATCCGCACGTGACCGTGCGCATCGCGCTCCACGCCCTCGAGACCCGCGAGGTCGCCGGGATCGATCGAAAGCACCAGGCCCTCGGCGATCACCGCGACGCCGTCGCGCCGGCCGGTGGCGACGCGCTTGATGATGGCGCCGGCCAGCGTGTCGACCACCTTCTTCACCGGGACCGGGAGCCGGAATTCCTCGGGGATGAGCGTGAGCGTCGCACCGCCGGCCTTGCCGATCCCCATCGCGAGGTGACCGGCCTTGCGGCCCATCGCGATCACGAAATACCAGCGCGACGTGGTGCGCGCATCGATCATCAGATTCTTGAGGATCTCGACGCCGAGGTGGCGTGCGGTCTGGTAGCCGAAAGTGTCGATGTGGGGCGGCAGATCGAGGTCGTTGTCGATCGACTTGGGCACGTGCACCACGCGGATGCGCCCCGCCGACTTGCGGTCGAGCATCATCGCCGAGTACGCGGTGTCGTCACCGCCGATGGTGATCAGCTCGAACACGTTGAGCCGGAGCAGCGAGACCACCGTGTTCTCGAGCAGCTCGGGGTCGCTGGTGGGGTTCGCCCGCGAGATGCCGATGTGCGATCCGCCGCGGAAATGGATGCGGCTGACCCCGTCGATCGTCAGCGGCCGCACGTGCTCGATGTTGCCCTGCATGATCCACTCGAAGCCGTCCTCGATCCCGATGACTTCCACGCCTTCGAGCGCGGCGCGGATGGTGGCGGCGGCGATGACGCTGTTGATGCCGGGCGCCGGGCCGCCGCCGACGAGGATCGCGAGGTTCTTGCGCTGACTCATCGGGATCAGGCCACCGGAGTCACGGCGAGATCGGATGCGAGCTTCTCGATCACGCTCGCGCACTGCTGGTAGCCGGTCTGCAGCAGGAAGTGGGGATTCCTCCCGTAGGACTTGTGGCCGAGGATGTAGAAGTCGGGCTCGGGATTGGCGAGGAGATCGGCGCCGAAAGCGGGGGTGGTCAGACAATCGCCCGCGCCCGCCTCCGAGAGCGCAGCCGCCAGGCGAAAAGGCGCGCGCGAGGTGTAGCACTCGTGCACGTGCAGCTCGCGGTAGAGCGAGTCGTCGGGGCCGAAGCCGGTATTGACGATCACCTGGTCCGCTTCTTCCCGCCGCGCCTGGTCGCCGACCCGGAGAATGACCCGGTAGCGATGCGTGGCGGAGTTGAATTCGAACTCCTCGACCATGGCCTCGCCGATGTGCGTGACGTTCGGATCCCCACCCTCGGCCAGAGCGCGGGCGCGTGCCCGCAGCTCACGCCGTGCCGCCAGCGGGTCATCGGCCTCCTGCGGATAGAGCGCCTCCGCGGCGCGCCGTGTGACCCATGCCACCGAAGTGCCGGGCGCCTCGGCGGCCAGGCGCGCGAGATCGCATGCCGTGGTCGCCGCGCTGGCGCCGGCGCCGATCAAGAGCGTTCGTTTGCCCGCATAGCGCGGGCGCTGCAGGTCGAGCACGTCATCGATGCGGTAGCTCATCTGCGGCGCCAGATAGAGCTCGCGCCGCGCCGGGATCCCGCCGTCGCCGGCCCAATTGGGCTGCCCGTACACGCCGGAGGCGTCGATCACCGCGTAGGCATGCAGGTAGCTCTCGCGGCCACCGACGTCGCGCACCAGCATCCGGAAGGGATGCTCTCGACGCGCGGGGCCGCTCGAGTCCGCTTTGAGCAGACCGCGCCGCGAGATGTGAACCACTTGCGTGTGAGCGTGGATCCGCGAAGCCAGCTCCGGGTGTTTCGCCAGCGGCTCGAGATAATTCCTGGCCAGCTCGGCGCCGGTCGGACATGCCTCGCCGTCGGGGCGCTTCCAGCCGGTGCTCTCGAGCATGCGCGCCGAGTTCGAGCCGACGTTCATGCGCCACGGGGTGAACATCCGCACGTGGCCCCAGGCGATCAGGTGCGCTCCGACCTCGCCGCGCTCGAAGATGTGAACGTCGAAACCGCGATCGAGTGCCGCGGCCGCGGCTTCGAGCCCGACCGGGCCAGCGCCGATGATCGCCAGGCTGTTACGGGACGGCAAGTTCAGGGCTTATCTCCGCGAGTCCAGGCCAATCGAGAGACGTCGACTCTAGTGGCCTCTCCGCAGTCCTGCAACGGGGGCTCCTGCGGGCGCGCGGGCCCAGCTCTCGTGGTCCTCGAGTAGGCGCCATCCGTCCAGCTCCGTTAGCCTTCCTCCCGGAATCACGACGAGTCGTCTTCCCGGAGGTGCTCATGAAGCATCGATCCATCGTGTGGGGGATCGTTCTGGTCGTCGCGACCTGCGGCGCCACACCTTCCAAGGCTCCCGCTACGAAACAAGCAGACATCCGCAAGCTGATGGACATGGTCGGCGTCTCGAGCCTCGCCCTGCAGATGGCCGAAATCTGGACGCAGTCGGCGTTCCAGGCCCTGAAAGCTGCGGACCCCGGGGTGCCTGAGCGTGCCGCGGAGGTGATTCAACGCGAGGTGCGCGACGTCATGGCGAGCAGGATCGAGGGCCCGAACGGATTCACGAGTCAGATCATCCCCATCTACGACAAGCACTTCACCCATCAGGAGATCAAGGATCTGATGACGTTCTACGGATCGCCCACGGGCAAGAAGGCCATTGCGGTCCTGCCCCAGGTGATGAGCGAGTCCGCGGCGCTGGGTCAGAAGTGGGGGGAGTCCATGGCTCCCGAGATGGACCAGCGGATCAGAGCGGCGCTGCGAAAGGAGAACCTGATCCCTTAGCTTGGGCTCACCGCCGTCGTGCTTACCCACTGCGCTGATTCAGGGCCCTGCTCGAAGGCGCTGATCCACCGGGACTACATCCTCGGCTTCTTCATGCTCGGGATGCTCGGATTCCACTAGGGCGGTGGGAACGAATCGGTCCACGCCGTGTCGGGAGGCACTTCCGTCGTCTCGGGCTCGGCGGGCTCCAGGGGTTGGGGCGCGTCCGCCTCCACCTGCTCGTAGAACGTGTCGGGCACGGCGAGCATCGCCGAATCCGCGTAGAGCGAGTCGAACTCGCTGCCGTACCACGGCGCGTTGTCCAGGCACGCCATCACGGGGGAGGTGCCGCGCAGGAAAGGCACGTTCATCGCCGTGCAGGACGTGTCGGCCAGCAAGCCCGTCCACGGCTCGATGTCGGTCCACTCCAGCTCGGCATCGGAGGCGAAGGGTGTGGGTGGGAAGCCGGCCAGCATCCGCTTCACGATCCCAGCCCACACCGGAATCGCAGCCTGCGTCGCCGGACGCCCGAGACTCGCCGGCCTGTCGTATCCGATCCATACACCCGCGACGATGTGGGGCGTGAAGCCGACGAACCAGGCGTCGTGGAAGTCGTTCGTGGTTCCGGTCTTTCCACCGACCGGGCGGTCGAAGCCGTACCAGCCGCGGAGCGGCATGGCGACGCCGTAGCGCACCACGTTCTGCAGCAGGCCCGTCATGAGCGCGGCGATCCCCGGCGGGATCGCGTCCGCCCCCGGCTCGCCCCGCCACTCGAGCGCCTCCCCGCGCGCATCGACGATCGCGCGAATCGGGGTCGGCGCATGACGCATCCCCCCGGCGGCGAAGACGGCGAACGCGCTGGTCAGCGCCAGCGGCGTGACCTCGTTGGTGCCGAGCCCGATGCTCTGCACCGCTTTCAGGCGACCGAGCCCGAAGGCTTCGGCGGTGCGCGCCACCTCCGAAGGCCCGATGGCATCGACCAGGTTGGTCGTCGCGACGTTGAGCGAGAGCGCCAGCGCCTGAGCCAGCGTCACCGACTCGTGATAGTTGTCCGCGAAATTCCTCGGCTTCCACGCCCATCGGCCACGCCCGAACACGCGTGGCGAGTCGGAGACGGTCGAGGCCGGCGTGAAGCTCGCGCCCCCGCCTCCCATGAACGCGGTGGCGTAGACGATCGGCTTGATGGCGGAGCCGGTCTGGCGGCGCGCCTGGTAGGCGCGGTTGAAGTCGCCGGGGTCCGGATCGCGGCCACCGACCATGGCGGTGACGGCGCCGGTATTGGCATCCAGTGCGACGAACGCTCCCTGGAGGCCGCGGCGTCCCATGCCGGATTCGAGCTGCCACAAGCCCGAGCGCAGGGAAGCCTCGGCCGTCGCCTGCCACGCCGGGTCCATGGTCGTGAACACCGAAAGTCCCCATGACTGCGCCGCCCGCTTGGACAGCCGCCGCGCGAGGATCTCCCGCACCCAGCCCCCGTAGGAGACGAACCGTCGCGGCGCGGTCTTTCCGCGCTGCACGCCGAGCGGGAGCGCCCGCAAACGCGCCGCCTCGGCGGCCTCGAGCCGCTTGCTCTCCACCATGTCGTCGAGCACGTCGTTGCGCATCTCCATCGCGAGGTCGGCATGGGTGAATGGGTCGAGCGAGTTCGGCGCGCGGATCATCGCGGCCAGCAGCGCGCCGTGGTGGATCTGGAGCGAGTCGACCGGACGATCGAAGTACCAGCGCGCGGCCTCGGCGATGCCGCCGATTCCCGCGTCGCTCGCCTGACCCCAGTAGACCGAGTTCAGATACATCTCGAGGATCTTCTCCTTGGAGAGCAGCACCTCCAGGCCGACGGCGAGCATCGCCTCGCGCAGCTTGCGGCCGTACGTCCGCTCGTTGCCGAGGAACAGTCCGCGTGCGAGCTGCTGAGTGATGGTGCTTCCGCCCTCGCGGATCTCGCCGGCCTTGACGTTGGTGACGATGGCGCGCGCACCGGCCTTTGGATCGATGCCGAAGTGGGTGTCGAAGCGGCGGTCCTCCGATGCGATGATCGCGTTCTGGACGGCCTTCGGCACGCGTTCGAGGGGCACCCAGGAGCGCCGCACGTTGCGCTCGCCGAGCATCATCGAGACCAGCATCGGCTCGAGCCGTGGGGCGCTCGTGTCGGGCGGCGGCGCGCCCGGCAATCCGCCGTAGCGCCGCACCGCGACGACCATGCTGTCGTCGAGCCACAGCCGCACGCGCTCGGGCCCCCCCTGGCCGCGAGGGTCGGGCGCATCCAGGAAGCCGCGCAGGAAGATCAGCGCGCCTCCTTGAACCGTCGCCCATGTCCCGGGCCGGCGCGGGGTGCCCGACACGCGCGTGTACCCCCGCACGTGAAGCTCGGCCTGCAGATAGGGGAGCGGAAGGACGCGGCCCTTCACCAGGGGCAGGTCCGCCGAGTAGATGCGTGACGGGAAGCCCCAGGCCGGACCTTCGGCCTGCAACGTCTCGAAGGCGTGGACCTCGACCGCGAACCGGACCAGCAGGAAGACCACGATCACGGCCAGAAGCGCCGCGACCGCGATCAGCAAGCGGCGGAGGGTCATGGGCCGCCGCCGAGGAATCGGGGGTTTCGCCGTCACCCTTCGAGCCTAACAGGATGAGCGATCGTCGCTAACGGAACTCCGCGACGATCGGGGCGTGGTCCGAGGCCAAGCCTTCGCCGTCGAGCCCGGCGACCGTGCCGCCGCTTCCTTCGACCCAGCCGCGGCCGGCGAACCAGTCGAGCCGCAGCCGGCTGCGGCGCTCCGTCCAGCGGATCAGGGGCGCGGCGACGCGCATGAGCGCGCGCGCTTCCTCGAGCCGGTCGAAGCGCACCCGCAGGGTCGGGCGGCGGTCGTTGAACCGATTCCACTCGAAGTCCGAATCGCGAAGCACATCGAACAGCGTCTCGCGGGCCGGACCGCGGTCCGGATAGAGGAAGCGCGAGAGCACGGCGCGATTGGTCCACATCAGCATGACCGCGGCATTCGCGAAGACGTCCCACCAGCGCCCGCGATTGAAGGTGTGGCTGTTGAAGTCGCCGGCGAGGACGATCGGCCGCTTCTCGTTCCGGAGCGCCGCCATGAGGGTGCGCATCTGCAGGGCGCGATCCTGCCGGGTGCGATGCACCTCGAGATGGACGGAGACGGCGACGAAAGGCGCCGCCGGGCGCTGGACCTCGGCGATCAGCCCGATGTGGCGGCCGTACATCCGCTCGCGGTTGAACTGGACCTTCTCGGGGCTCGGCAGCTCGACGATGCGGGCCTCGCCCAGCGGCCAGCGGGAGAGGATCGCCAAGCCCACCAGGGCCTCCTGGTTGGCGCGTCCGGCGGCCATGCGCTCGTCGTCGTCGCGGCCGAGCGTGGTCTCGATCGTGAGCGGAGCCCAGCAGCCGTGGAGGCCCAGGGCGTGCGCCAGATCGCAGGCGACGTCGCGGTTGCCGGCTCGCGCCGCGCCCAGATCCACCTCGTTGAGCATCACCAGGTCCGCCGACTGGAGCAGGGGATGCGTGGTCAGGGCGCGCTCGACCTGGTCGTACCAGTTGCCGTGCTCGATGTTCCAGTGAACCGCCAGCACGCGCTGCGGAGCCGTCGATGGCTTCGATGCCTGGGGGTGCGCCGGCTCGAAGCGGCGGATCGTCGAGAGCAGCCGCGAAAGGCGCGGGCCCAGGTCGTTCCATGAAGCCGAGCCACGCAGCGCATCGATCGAAGGATATGCCTTCAGAGCCTCGCCGAGCGCTCGGCACTCGGCGAGAAATTGGGGATCACGGTCCACGACGCCGGAGCATAGCAGGCTGCGTTGCGCGCTCCGCGGCGACCTCCTAGACTGTGTGACGCCGCTCCCCGGCCGCTTCGCTTTCCCCTCTCATGGCCCGAAGGAGTTGTTCTCTTGGCATCGCGTCCCCGCACGCTTCGTGAGCTGAAACAGGCCGGCTACCGCACCCGCTCCGTCAAGGACGAGATGCGCACCAACCTCGTTGCGCGCCTCCGTTCCGGCGAGCGTCTGTTCCCTGGGGTCGTCGGCTACGAACACACCGTCGAGCCGCAGATCGTGAACGCGATCCTGTCTCGCCACGACTTCATCCTGCTCGGCCTGCGCGGCCAGGCCAAGACCCGCATCCTGCGGGCGCTCGCCGGCTTCCTCGACGAGTGGACGCCGTACATCCAGGGCTGTCCGCTTCACAGCGACCCGCTCCAGCCGCTGACGCATCACGCCAGGGCCCTGGTCGAGACCCACGAGGACGACACGCCGATCGAGTGGATGCCGCGGGACGAGCGCTACCAGGAGAAGCTCGCCACTCCGGACGTGACGATCGCGGACCTGATCGGCGACATCGATCCGATCAAGGCGGCCACGCTCCGGCTCGACTATTCGGACGAGCGGGTGATCCACTACGGCATCATCCCGCGCACCAATCGCGGGATCTTCGCCATCAACGAGCTTCCCGACCTGCAGCCGCGCATCCAGGTGGGTCTCCTCAACATCCTCGAGGAGAAGGACTTCCAGATCCGCGGCTTCCCGGTCCGGATGCCGCTCGACATCGTGATGGTGTTCTCGGCCAACCCCGAGGACTACACCAATCGCGGCAACATCATCACGCCGCTTCGCGACCGCATCAATTCGCAGATCATGACCCACTACCCGCTGACGCGGGAGGACGGCATGTCGATCACCGCTCAGGAGTCGTGGGTCCAGCGCGACGCCGGCGTCGAGGTCGTCATTCCGGCCTTCATGCGCGAGCTGGTCGAGGAAGTGGCGATCCAGGCGCGCAAGAGCGAGTACGTCGACCAGAACTCCGGCGTCTCGGCGCGGCTGCCGATCGCGCTGATCGAGAACCTGGTCTCGAACGCCGAGCGGCGCGGCCTGCGCACCGGAGAGAAGCGTGTGCTGACGCGCGTGTGCGACCTCTCCAACGCGGTATCCGGCGTGAGCGGCAAGGTCGAGCTCGTGCTCGAGGGCGAGCAGGAAGGCGCCATGAACGTGGCGCGGGCGCTGCTCGGGCGGGGGGTGAAGTCGCTGTTCGCGCAGCGGCTCCCGGATGCCTACAAGCCGCGACGCACGCGCGGCGCCGCGGCCCAGCAAGCCGAAGCCGAGGCGCTTGCGACTTCGGAGTACCGGCCGATCCTCGACTGGTTCGCGGCCGGCAACCACCTCGAGCTCTCCGACGACATGCCGCATCCCGATTACGCGCGGCGCCTCGCTCAGGTCCGCGGACTCGAGAAGCTGGCGGCCAAGTACCTCGAGCCGGGTGACGCCGATGAAGCGGCGGTCGCCATGGAGCTGGTGCTGGAAGGACTGCACCAGAACTCCATGCTGTCCCGCGAGCGCACCGACGGCTCCGCGACGTCCTACAAGGACATGCTGAAGAGCATGCTGAGCGGCATCGGGGACGACTGATCCCGCAGGGGAAGGAACATGGATGGCGTGCCTTATTTGCTCATCCTGCCTCTGCTCGCCCCCTTGATCATGCGCGCGATCGCCGCGGCGCGGTCGCGAGAGGATGAGCACTCGCGCGAGCTCGAGTCCAGGCTCACCGAGGCCGAGGATCTGATCCTCGCCGGTCAGACCGACGAGGCGGCCAAGAAGCTGGTCGTCGCCGCTCCGCTCATCGACAAGATCCGCGACTCGGGCAAGACCGGCCAGTCCTCCCGCTTCTACATCGCCGAAGGCCTGATCGCGAAAGCCTTCGACGAGCGGCCGGCGGCGGAAGCGGCCCTCTCGAAAGCTCTGCTGTGCGTGGACGCGATCACCGACCCGCGGCTCGAGGCCAACCTTCGTGCCCGTGCGCAGGCGGAGCGCGTCTCCTTGGGCGAGAAACCGGACGACGTTCGGCAGCGCACCGAGCAGGCGCTCTCGCACGAGCCGAAGGCCGACGATCCCTGGACGCTGTCGATTCTGGCGTGGGTGGCGGCTCGAATGGGATCATTCGAGCAGGCCGCGGGGCAGTGGCAGAGTGCCCGCCACCACTGGGAAGAGGCGATGCGGATCGCCGAGCGCATCCCGACACCGGAGCCCTCCGGGCAGTCCGGATGGACGCGGGAGAAGGAAGTCGGTCTCTGGGCGGACGGCCGCGCCGCAGGCGCCCACGCCGCCATGGGCTTCGCGGACGCGCTCTTCGGCCTCCACGATCGGGAAGGGGCCGAACGCTGCCTGGTGCGCGCCGAGCAATTGCTGGAAGGCCCGGACCATGCGCTCACGCTCAGCGGCCGGGCGAGTGTCTTGTTCAGGCGCGCGAATGCCATGGGTGATTCACTGGCGACGGAGGCCGATCAGACCGCGCTCTACGAGCGCGCGGTCGTCCTCGGCGACGCGGCTCGGTGCCTCGAAGGCACGTGGATCGCCGGGAAGGCCGAATGCTGGCTGGGTCAGAGCAGCGTGCGATCGGGGGACCACGCGCGCGGCCTGCAACGCTTCGAAGCCGTGCTGGCTCGGGTCCAGGACATCGATCGCGACGTCTTCCGGTCCGCGACCATCGAGATGCTGATGTTGATTGCGGACACGCACGCGGTGAGCGAAGCGTGGGAGCCGGCCGCCGTGGCGTTGCGACGGGCGCTCGATCTCGCTCGAGGATCCGCGGAAATGGACAGCAGGGACCTCACGGTTCAGATCATCCACAAGCTCCATGGCTGCGCGCTCCATCGCAAGGCGCTGGCTGAAGGCCGGGATCTCATGGGAACCCTGGCGAGCATGCTGCCCGCGATCTCCGCCAACGCCCATCAACTGGCCACCCTGCTCGAGCCCCACATGCTGGGATCCCAGCTGGTCGCCGAATCCCGGCTCGCCGAAGCGGACGAGGCTTTCGCCCGCGCGGAGTCCGTGGCGCGGGAAGGAGAATCGGGTTATTGGGAGCGTCAGGCGGCCTTCCAGCGCGGCATGCTCGCGCTGCGTCACGAGCGTCCGGCTGACGCCCGCGAGCACCTGAACCGCGCGCTGTCGATCCGAGTGGTGACGCTCTCCGCCGCTCAGGAGAGCTCCGAGCGCGCGGATGTCCTGTTGCGGCTCGCCGAGTGCGACATGGGGGCCGAGCGTCACGAGTCCGCCGAGCGGCTGCTGATTCGCGCGGCGGAAGAAGGCGTGGCGAGCGGCCGAGCGCATGGGCGCCATCTGGCGGCGATCGCCTCATGGCTGAACGCCGGTCTCCCTCAGCACGAAATGGACGAGCGGCGGCGCCTGCTGGATGCCGCGGCGCGACTCGGACGCCTGAGCGGGACCGAGAAGGGCCGGGAGCTGGCGGCCAAGGCCGAAGGGGCCTTGAAGGAGATGGGCCTCTAGCGGCCTGCGCCGCACGACATTGCGCGCTATTCCAGCCGCAGCATCCTGGCCGGAAAGTCGATGGTCACCCGGTAGCGGCGCAGCACGTTGGTGCCGAGGATGCCATCGATCCGCGTTCCGGTCGCCAGCGTGAGCATCTCGAGGAAGTCCGCCACCGCAACCCGCACGCGCGAGATGCGGGTCTGGCCAATTGCCAGCGACCGAACCACTCCCGACGATGCGGTCACCGTGCCCCCGCCGCCCGTCATGTCCGGCATCGCCATGCTCTCGACCTCGCACTGCCGCGCCACCTCGGGCGAGATCACCGTGGTCGAGGCGCCGGTGTCGAGCGCGAACTGGAACGGCCGATCGTGGATCTGGACCGGGAGCATGAGCAGGGGCTTGGAAGGATGTGCGAGCGTGAAGGGCAGTGTGGCGCGGGCCGGGGTGTTCGCCACGGGCTCGTCTGGACTCTCGAGCGTGAGCGTGGCCGACGCGTAGTCGACGGTGAGCCGAAAGTGCTCGAGCACGTTGTGGCCGATGTTGCCGCCGAGCGCCAGACCGATCGCGCTGCCGATACGCCGGAAGTCGTCGGTCATGATCACGGGAACGTCGCGCACCAAGGCCTCGCCGAGCGCGATCGAGCCGGCTCTTCCCATCCCCACCTGGATCGGCCCGCCCGCGCCCTTGGCCTCGTGAGTGGATTCGGCGCGGATGCCCAGGCGCGCGCCGAGCTCAGGAAGCAGCATCGCATGGCTCGCGCCGGTGTCGAGCGCGCAGAGGATCGGCTCGGAGTCGTTGAAGCGCGCGGGGATCACGATCAGCGGCTGGTCGCCGCCCACCAGCCGGAAGTGGATGTCCGAGCGCATGGAAGCCTCCTGAGCTGGAAGAGAACATTCGCGGCGGGAGCATCGTAGCGCGTTCCGAGGTCGCCAAAGGGCGCTCTCGACCGGCGCGGACATCATCGAGCCCAGAGCCGCTGGATGGAAGCTCGGCGCGGCGCGGCTCCGGGCCTGTGCTAATCTGAAGACCCGAACGTGGCCGCGCGACCACACTCCTCGACGGCCAACACCAAGCGATGCGATTCGACTACTCGAAATGGAAGGGCCCGCGGCCCGAAGACCTCCAGTTCATCAAGCAGTTGATGGACATCTATCGCAACCTGCTGCTCCAGACCGGCGGGGATGTCGAAGAAGCGCTGCGCTGGATGGAGC
>DASTBI010000189.1 GCA_035712145.1 Candidatus Eisenbacteria bacterium
TGGTAGTATGCCCGAACTCCGCGTGTGGTGCAAGCGGACGCATTGGCGTCCACTCGACCAAAGAACGCCGCTACAGGTGCCATGCCTGTGGCAAGACCTTTGCCGAGACCAGCGGCACACCGCTGTTCGGCCTCAAACATCCGCTCTGGGTGGTCGGTGTCGTGCTGGCGTTGCTGGCCTGCGGCTGTCCCGTCCCGGCAGTGGTCTTTGCTTTTGGCCTGGACGAACGCACGGTCGCCGATTGGCAATCCAAAGCCGGACAGCATGCCAAAACCGTCCAGCAACAGCTCGTCTGTCAAGGCGCGGTCGATGTCGGCCAAGTCCAGGCCGATGAGTTGTACACCAAAACACAAGCTGGGCCGGTCTGGATCGCGACCGCGATGACGGTCTTTTCGCGCCTCTGGCTGTGGGGTGCGATTGGGTGGAAGCGCGACGGAGCGCTGCTTGTGCCAGTGATCGAGCAGGTGCGTGCGGCCGCGCAGCCGCATCAACCGATTTTGTTCGCGGTGGATGGCTTCAGGGCCTACGTGACCACCATCCTGAAGGTGTTTCGCGACCCGCTGCATAGTGGCAAGGTCGGGCGACCGCGGCTGCTGGTGTGGGAGGATTTGCAGATTGTGCAAGTCGTGAAGCACCGGGTCGGGCGGCGGCTGGTCAGGATAGAGCGACGGCTGGTGCATGGCAGCCTGGCGTGTGCCGAAGCGATCATGCAAGCAACACAAGTCGACTTGGGCTGCATCAACACGGCGTATATCGAGCGGTTGAATGCGACGTTGCGCACCTGGATGCCAGCCTTGGTTCGGCGCACACGGACGCCGTCGGGCAGGCGTGGGCAGTTGGAAGCGGCGTTGTTCTGGACGGGCTGCGTGTACAACTTTTGTCATGTGCATGCGACCTTGGCGGGCACACCCGCAATGGCAGCCGATCTGACTGACCATGTATGGTCGATTGACGAGCTGATAAGGTATCGCTGTTGACGAGCGTAACTCCACGCTGTCCTGCGGCGTTATCC
>DASTBI010000190.1 GCA_035712145.1 Candidatus Eisenbacteria bacterium
CGGACGAAATCGGAATGGTCGACGCACGGATCGAGACGGTGAATGACTACGAGGATCCACGCCCGATCCGCGAGTTCTTCACCCGCCTGGTCGATTCCGATCCGGAGACCGCCGAGCTGCTCCGGGCCTCCGGTCCCTCGCGGCTGGTCGTGGTGAAACCCAACTGGATCCAGGAGTCCCACGAAACCCGCCCGGACGTCTGGGAGCCCCTGATCACGAACCCTCGCGTGGTGATCGCGGTCGTCGAGTCGCTGGCGGAGACCATGGGGGGGCGTGGCGTGATCTGCGTTTGTGACGCGCCGCACACCTATTCCGATTTTGCGGCCATTGTGGCCCGCGGATCCCTGCTCGCCGGGATCGACCGCGTGCGCCGCCAGTGGCCCAGCCTCCAGGTGGAAGTTCTCGATCTGCGTCGCGAGGTCTGGATCCGGAAGGAACAGGTGGTGGTGGAGCGCCGGCCGAATCCCGAAGACCCGCGCGGGTACGTGCGGCTGAATCTGGGAAGGGACAGCCTGTTCCATGGTCATCGCGGCGAAGGACGCTACTACGGGGCGGACTACGACGCGCGCGTGGTCAACGAGCACCATCGGGGTGACGTCCACGAGTATCT
This sequence comes from Candidatus Eisenbacteria bacterium, assembly GCA_035712145.1. NCBI lineage: Bacteria > Candidatus Eiseniibacteriota > Candidatus Eiseniibacteriota bacterium. The sequence continues at coordinate 611 of DASTBI010000190.1, forward strand.
CCTGGCCGGATCTCCGATGGTCTGCGACCTGTTCGTCAACCTGCCCAAGCTCAAGACGCACAAGAAGACCGGGCTCACCTGCTGCCTCAAGAACCTGGTGGGGATCAACGGCGACAAGAACTGGCTGCCCCATCACACCGAGCAGGCTCCGGCCCAGGGCGGCGACGAGTTCCCCGACTATCCGCTGGCGCGGCGGATGGAGACCGTCCTCAAGAAGGCGGGGCGCAACGTCGCGGTGTCGGTGCCGGTCATCGGTCCGTGGATGTATCGCAAGGCGCGCAAGGTCGGCCAGATGGCGCTGGGTGACAGCGAGACCGTGATCCGCAACGGGAACTGGCAGGGCAACGATACCTGCTGGCGCATGGCGCTCGATCTGAATCGCGCGTTGCTCTTCGGCAACCCCGACGGAACCTGGCGCGAACCGTCCGGTTCAGCCAAGCGATACCTGGCCATGGTGGATGGCATCGTGGGTGGACAGGGAAACGGTCCCTTGTGTCCCGATCCGGCGCCGTCGAAGGTGCTGTTTGGGGGGCGCAATCCCGCGACGATCGATGCCGTGGCCGCGCGGTTGATGGACTTCGATCCGGATTCGCTTCCCATCATCTCCGGCGCTTTCGCCTCGCATCGCTGGCCGATCGCCGATCGCTCCATGGATGAGATCGTGGTCGCCGATGGACGCCGCGACGGCCGCGAGATTCCACTGGCCGAAATCGAGCCCGCGATCCCTGGGGGCTTCGAGCCGCACTTCGGCTGGACCTCGCTGCGAAGGAGCGCCTGACGGGTGGATCGGGAGGCTCTTTACCTTCGGCTGCCCCCGGTGATGCAGAACTGGGTCACCACGCTCGAGGGCTGGCGCATTCGCCGCCGCCGGTATGCTCCGGAGTTCCACGAGCTCCTCACCGCCTATCGTGAGCGCAGCGCGTGGAGCGACGAGCGCATGCGCGAGTTTCGCGATCAAAGGCTGCGGGATGCCGTGGCGAACGCGGTCGCGACCATGTCGCACTACCGCGAGCTGTTTCGCCGCCTCGGTCTCGACCCGCGTGACATTCGCACGCTGGAGGACCTCCAGCGCTTACCGGTCCTGACCAGGCCCGAAGTCCAGGCGGCGGTGAACGGCTTCATCTCGCACGCCGTCCCCAAGAGCGACACCATGATGTGCCACACCAGCGGCTCCACCGGCACGGGACTCCACTTTCCGGCGACGACGCGCTCGAACCGAGAGCAGTGGGCGCTTTGGTGGCGCTGCTGGATGGATCACGGCCTGAGCCTCGGCACGCTCTGCCTCCAGGTCGCGGGCCGATCCGTGGTGCCGCTGCAGCAGCAGAAGCCGCCCTACTGGCGCTACAACCACGCCGGGCGCCAGATCCTGTTCAGCTCCTACCACCTCAACGACCAGACGGCGCCGGTCTATCTCGAGGAAATGAAGCGCTCGCGCGCCCCGTGGATGCACGGATACCCGTCGATGGTGTCGCTCCTGGCGCGCTACGCGCTCGAACGAGGCGTGAAGCTCGACCTTCGCTGGGTGACGCTGGGTGCCGAGAACGTGCTCCCCCATCAGGTCGAGGCGATTCGCGCGGCGTTCGGCGTGGAGCCTGTCCAGCATTACGGGATGGCCGAAGCCGCGGCCAACATCTCGCTCTGCCGCAGAGGCAATCTTCACGTCGACGAGGATTTCGCCGCCGTCGAGTTCGTTCCGCTGGAGGACGATCAGTTCAAGATCGTCGGAACCAACTTCTCGAACCCCGCCTTCGGACTGTTTCGCTACGAGGTGGGGGACATCGCGACCGTGAGCGGACGGTCGTGCGACTGCGGGCGTCCGGGGCGGATCGTCGATCGCATCGACGGCCGCAAGGAAGATTACGTGCTCACCCGGCGGGGCGCCCGCCTCGGGCGTCTCGACCACGTCTTCAAGGACCTCACCCGGGTCCGCGAGGCCCAGATCCGACAGGCGGAGCCGGGCAAGATGACCGTATGGATCGTGAAAGCCGACGGCTACGGTGAGCAGGACGAGCAGGCCCTGCGCCGTGAAGTGCTGAAGCGCGTCGGCGACGAAGTCGCTTTCGAAATCGAATACACCGACGCCATCCCCAGGACGTCACGGGGGAAACTCCGATTCGTCGTCTCGACGGTGGCGAACGGACAAATCGAGAAATCCATCCGCTAACGGACCGGCCCACAAGGCCTCATTCGGAGACCGCTCAACGTGCGAACGCTCAAGACCGCATTGGTGGGAAGTGGATACATCGCAGGGGTGAAGCACCTTCCGGCTCTCAAGAACCTGAAGGGGCGGTCGGAGACGGTGGCGATCGTCGACCTCAACGAAGCTCAGGCCAGGGACCTGGCGGGCAAGTTCGGCGTGCCCAAGGTCTACAAAGACGTCGGCGAGATGCTGCGCACCGAGAAGCCGGACGTGGTCGACATCTGCACGCCGCCGAAGACCCACACGCCGATCGCGCTCCAGTGCATCGAGGGCGGCGCCCATGTCCTGATCGAGAAGCCGATGTGCCAGACCGAGGCCGAGTGCGACACCGTGATGGCGGCGGCGGAGAAGGCGAAGCGCAAGATCTGCGTGGGACACTCGGATCTCTTCTACCCGAGCTTCAACAAGGGCCGCGAGCTGTTCGAGAAAGGCGAGATCGGCGCCTTCCGCGGCATGCGCATCCACCTCTCGACGCCGGTCGACTACATCACCTCGAAGCCCGATCACTGGGCCCATAAGCTGCCGGGCGGTGTCTTCGGCGAGAGCGGCCCTCACGTGGTCTACATGACGCTTGCGTACATCAGCCCGATTCGCGACGTTCAGATCGTCGGCCGCAAGATGCTGCCGGAATACCCGTGGTCGCCTTACGAGGACTACCGGCTGAATCTGATCGGCGATCAGGGCACGTGCACCATCAGCATGATCTACACCACCAAACAGTGGCAGGCCGAGGTGGCGGTGTGGGGCACCGAGGGCACGCTCCACATGGATCTCGAGACCCAGAAGCTCCTCAAGATCAAGCGCGAGGAGCTCAAGATGGTGCCGGTCGCGCTCGGCTCTCTGGGCGAGGTCGCGCAGACCCTGGGCAGCGGACTCGAGACCGGGATGGATCTCCTGACGGGCCGCTACACGCAGACCCACCAGGAGATGATGCGAGCGTTCTTCGACGCGATCGTCAACGACACGGACTCCCCGGTGCCGCCGAGTCAGGGCAAGGAGTCCATTCGTGTGATGAACATGATCACGGCGAAGCTCTGACCCTCACGCATCGCGGATTCGCGACAAGCTCGTCCCGGCGCGCGCCGCCGGGCGAGCCGCGTTCCGAGAGCCCATGATCCTGGGGATCGAGGCGGCGAACGTCCGGAGCGGCGGGGGCATCACCTATCTCAAGGAGCTGCTCGCCGCGCACGATCCCGCAGTGCACGGCTTCAGCCGGATCGTCGTCTGGTCGGGAAAGTACGTGCTCGACCAGCTCCCGGACGCGCCGTGGCTCGACAAGCGCAGCCACCCTTTCCTCGATCGCAATGTCGTCTTTCGACTGCTGTGGCAGCGCTTCCTCGCCGCCTCAGCGATCCAGAGGGCGGGGATCGACGTGCTGTTCGTGCCGGGCGGGCTCCACGACCTCCGTTTCCGCCCGCTCGTCACCATGTCGCACAACATGCTGCCGTTCGAGCCGAAGGAGAGCCGGCGCTACGGACTCCGGTACGACCGGCTGCGGCTGTGGCTGCTGGGACGCAAGCAGAAGAAGGTGTTCGCCGGCGCCGACGGCGTGATCTTCCTCACCCGCTACGCGCGTGACGTGATCACCCGGCAGCTCCCGCGCCCGCCGAAGAGCCACGCCGTGGTGCCGCACGGGATCACGGAAGCCTTTCGCCAGCCGGGGAAGCCGGCCGAGCCGATCACGGCCTATTCGGACGAGCGGCCGTTCCAGATCCTCTACGTGTCGATCATCGACCTCTACAAGCACCAGCGAAAGCTGGTGCACGCCGTCCTGCGGCTGCGTCGCGACGGCATGCCGGTGCGTCTCCGACTCGTCGGTCCGGACTATGCTCCCGAGCGTGCGGACCTGGATCGGTTGCTGCGCGCGGTCGATGCCCGCGGCGCCGCGGTGGACGTGGTGGGGCCGGTGCCGCATCGCGCCTTGCCCGATGTCTACCGGCAGGCCGATCTCTTCGCGTTCCCGTCCTCGTGCGAGAACCTGCCGAACATCCTGCTCGAGGCCATGGCCTCCACCCTGCCGATCGCCTGCTCGGATCGTGGCCCGATGCCCGAGGTGCTCGAGGACGGAGGCGTCTACCTCGATCCGGAGGACATCGAGTCCATGCGCCGGGCCCTGAAGGACCTCATCGAGAGGCCCGCGGAGCGCGATCGACTCGCGGCGAGAGCCGCGGAAATCTCCCGGAAGTACAGCTGGCGAGCCTGCGCGGACTCCACCTTCGGTTATCTGGCGTCGTTCGCGCGCCGCTCCTAGGAGCGTGACGCGAAGGCGGTCTCGCGCACGGCCGCCACGCCGTCACGATCGAGCACATCGCAGAATGCGGCGCACAGGGCCGCTTTCGACAACTCGCGGGTGATGATCGCGCGTGCCTTGAGGCCGCGCGAGACCAGCTCCTCGCGAGGCAGGGTCAGCAGCTTGCGGAAGAAAGCCGTCGCGCCTTCGACGTCTCCGTGACGGATCGCCCATCCGAAGGCGTCGCGATGCAGCAGGTCGCCGATGTGAGACTCCTCGGGACCGAGCAGCACGATCGGCCGCGCCACCGCCATCGCGCCGTACACCTTGCAGGGATGCACGACACCCACCACCTCGTCTCCCAGGCTCACGAGGTGGACGTCGGCCGCCGAGAGCGAGTAGCGCAGGGTCTCGAGCGGCTGGTAGGGAAGCGACCTCACGTTGGGCAACCGCGTCGCCTCGACTTCCTTCTTGCCCACCCCGCCGCCGATGAACATGAACACCAGGCGATCCTCGTCCTGTAGATGGGCGGCGGCTTTGAGAACCGTGGTGAGCGGCGTGCTGTGGCCGTGGTTGCCGCTGTACATCACCACCAGCTTGCCCTGGAGTCCATGCTGGGTGCGGAACGGGTTGCTTTCGTGCGCCACCGGCTCGAGATGATCCTCGTGAGGCCATGGCGGCAACACGGTGAGCTTGTCCCTGACGTCTCGCTTCTTGAGCACGCGCTTCGCCATGAAGCGATCCAGCACGATCACCTCGGTGGCGCGCCCGAGGATCCTCCGGTTCATCCAGTCGAAGAGCCGCACCCAGGGAGAAGTGGCGGGCAGCTTGCCGAGCTCCACCATCTGGTCGGGATTGAGATCCATCACCCAGTACTTGACCGGCGCCCGGCGCAGGATGCTCGCTCCGATCCCCGCCAGCGGGGCGATGGGAGGGACCGTGCTCACCAGCACCAGATCCACGCGCCCGACCAGGAGACTGCGAAGCACGGACTGGACCACGAAGGACAAGCCGGCCAGCATGCGGATGGCCGTGCTGCTCTTGCCGAACGAGCACCAGCGAAGGCGCACGACCTCCACGCCGTGGATCGTGTCGCGGCTCGGGTAGTGGACCGAAGGGTCGTCGTAGCCGTCGCGCGCGGTGACGACCACCACCCGCCAGCCGCGGCGCACCATCTCGGCGCACGCGTCGGCCAGATGCTGGCCGACACTGGTGGGATCGGGAACGTAGACCTGGGAGAGAACGAGCATGGTGCGCCGACGCTCGTTTCCCGGCGCTGCGGAGCTCACCGGACGGTCGACGGCCTCAATCTCCGTACTTGCTCGTGTACTCGTCGTAGATCCAGCGGTACGTCCGCTCCATGCCGTCGCGCAGGCGGATCGACGGCTCCCAGCCCAGCGCCTGCTGGATCATCGTGTTGTCGGAGTTGCGGCCGTTGACGCCCTTCGGAGCGTCGAGCTTGTAGTTGCGCTGCAGCTTGACGTCGGCGATCTCCTCGACCATGTCGACCAACTGATTGATCGTGACGAGCTCGCTGGAACCCAGATTGATGGGCTCCAGGATGTCGCTGCCGGTGATGGCGAGCACTCCCTTGATGCAGTCATCGATGTACATGAACGACCGGGTCTGATGACCGTCGCCCCAGATCTCGATGGCGTTCTTGCCGGTGACCTTGGCCTGAATGACCTTGCGGCAGATCGCCGCCGGCGCTTTCTCGCGGCCGCCTTCCCAGGTCCCGTGAGGGCCATAGACGTTGTGGAACCGCGCGACCCGCGTGGTGAGCCCGAAGTCCTCGCGGAAGTGCCGGCACATCCGCTCGGAGAAGAGCTTCTCCCAGCCGTAACCGTCTTCGGGCATCGCCGGGTAGGCATCCGATTCCTTGAGCGGCACGACGTCGGCCGAAACCTGCTTGTCGGCGTTGTAGACGCAGGCCGATGAGGAATAGAAGAACCGCTGCACGCCCGCGCCCTGCGCGGCCTGGAGCATGTGGGTGTTGGTGAGGACTGAGAGCATGCACAAGGCCTTGTTGTTCTCGATGAAACCCATGCCTCCCATGTCGGCGGCGAGCTGGTAGACCTCTTGCGCGTCCTTGGAGACGCGGTGGCACTGGTCGATGAGCTTGAGGTCCGCGATGACGTTGTCCGCATCGGGGAAGACCTGATACCACTCGTCGAGGGGCTTGATGTCGACCGCGCGGACCGGGCGCCCCTGGCGGCGGAACTCCGCCACGAGGTGACCGCCGATGAACCCGCCCGCACCCGCCACCAAAACGAGGCCGTCCTTCACGTCGAGGCTCCTTCGAGTTCCTCCGCCAGAGGCGGATGGGGACCGGCGGGCTGGACCCTGGCGCCCGCGAAATTCATGGATTACCTGGGGTGCGCGGATTCCCTACGGGCTCGAGCGGAGCCATCCCTTCCTGAAGCCCTCGCTCCTTCTGCCTCGTGGAGCATGGATCCAGGAGGCTCGGCAGGAGCGCCGCGAAAAACAGGGCGGAAGTCTACATCATCCGCGGCCCGAACGTCACCCGCGGCGCTCGGTTGACCGGGCACGGGGAAGCCCCTAGACTCTTTCGCTCGTTTCGCCGCGCTCACGACATCGGTGCACGTTCGATGCGAGCCGGTTCTCCGCAATCCCCTGAGGTTCCCACTGCAATCCATCACGGTCGTCGGAACCGGATACGTCGGCCTCGTGACGGGCGCATGTCTCGCCGACTTCGGGAACCGCGTGGTCTGCGTGGATTCCGACGCGTCCAAGGTGGAGCGGCTCGCGCGGTTGGACATCCCCTTCTTCGAGCCCGGGCTGCCCGAGATCGTGAGTCGCAACGTGCAGGAGGGCCGCCTTCGTTTCAGCCAGGACCTTCCGGCTGCGGTGAAGTCGTCCGAGGTGAGCTTCATCACGGTCGGCACGCCACCCCGCAAGGACGGAAGCGCGGACACCCGCGCGATCTTCGCCGTGGCCGAGGAGATCGCCCGTAATCTCAAGGGGTATGGGCTGGTGGTGCAGAAGAGCACCGCCCCCGTGGGGACGGCGCGGGCGGTGGCCAAGGCCATGAAGCGCCGGGCTCGTCGCGGCACCAGCTTCGACGTGGCGTCCAACCCGGAATTCCTGCGCGAGGGCTCGGCGATCGAGACCTTCATGCGTCCCGACCGGGTCGTGATCGGCGTCGAGTCCAAGAAGGCGGAGAACATCCTCCGCAAGATCCACAACCCCCTGTTCCTGCTCGAGACCCCGATGGTGGTGACCAACCTGGAGACCGCCGAGCTCATCAAGTACGCGGCGAATACCTTCCTCGCCACCAAGGTGTCCTTCATCAACGAGATGGCCAACCTCTGCGAGGAGCTGGGCGCGGACGTCCAGGTCGTCGCCAAGGCCATGGGCATGGACCGCCGGATCGGATCCAAGTTCCTTCATGCCGGCCCAGGCTACGGGGGGTCGTGCTTCCCCAAGGACACGCTGGCCCTCGCCTCCTTCGCCCGCGCCGCGGGGACCCGGGCCCGCATCGTGGAGGGGACCATCGAAGCCAACCACCACCAGATGCAGCGGATGGTGAGCAAGATCCTGGGCGTGGTCGGGGCTCCGCGCGGCAAGCGGGTCGGCATCTTGGGCCTCTCCTTCAAGCCCAACACCGACGATCTTCGCGAAGCTCCCGCGTTGACGATCATCGCGGGTCTGCGCCGGCGCGGCGTGCAGATCACGGCCTTCGATCCCGCCGCGATGCCGCATGCGAAGCGCCTCCTGCGCGGCGTGACGTTCGCGGACGACGTGTACCAGGTCGCGCGCGGCGCCGACGCGCTGGCCATCATCACCGAGTGGAACGAATTCCGCGGACTCGATCTTCCGCGACTCAAGAAGCTGATGCGCCGCCCCGTCCTCTGTGACCTGCGCAACATCTACAAGCCCGAAGACGTCGAGGCGGCCGGCCTGAAGTACATCGGGGTCGGACGGGGCCTGAGACGGGTGAAGCAGGATGGCTGAAGGTCCCGATCTCCATCGTGCGCGGGTGCTGGTCACCGGTGGGGCGGGGTTCATCGGCTCGAACTTCGTGCACCATCTCCTGGGCCGCTATCCGGAATGCCACGTGGTGGTGCTCGACGCCCTGACGTACGCGGGCCGGAGGGAGAACCTCGAAGGGATCCCTTCGGGGTCGCTGACCTTCATTCACGGCGACATCAGGGATCCTGACGCAGTCCGCCGGGCCATGAGCGACTGCGACGCGGTGATCAACTTCGCTGCCGAGTCGCACGTCGACCGGTCGATCGAGGCCCCGGGTGAGTTCATCCAGACCGACGTCTATGGAGTCTTCGTGCTGGCCGAGGAGGCCCGGCGCCAGAAGGCGCGCCGGTTCATCCAGGTGTCGACCGACGAAGTCTACGGCGAGGTCCTGGAGGGACAGGCGACCGAGGAGTGGCCGCTCAAGCCGCGCAGCCCGTATGCCGCGAGCAAGGCTGGCGGTGACCGGCTGGCCGACGCCTACTTCTGCACCTATGGGCTGCCGGTGATCGTGACGCGTTGCTCCAACAACTATGGGCCGCGGCAGTATCCGGAGAAGCTGGTGCCGTTGTTCGTCACCAATGCCATGGACCACGAGCCGCTCCCGGTCTATGGCACCGGACTCAATCGGCGGGATTGGCTACACGTCGAAGACCACTGCCGGGCGCTGCTCATGCTGCTCGAGGCCCCGAATGTCGAAGGCGAGACCTTCAATATCGGCGGGCAAGCCGAGCTCGACGTGCTGGCGGTCACCGAGGCGATCCTCAAGCTGCTGGACAGGCCCCGAACCCTGATTCGCCACATCGAGGATCGGCCGGGGCATGACCGGCGCTACGCGGTGGATTCGAGCAAGCTCACCCGAGTCACGGGCTGGACGCCCGAGATCGACTTCCAGGACGGGATCCAGGAGACCGTGGAGTGGTACAAGTCCAACGAAAGCTGGTGGAGACCGATCAAGGCCGGGGAGTTTCGAAGCTACTACGAGCGGATGTACGGGCAGCGAAAGACGTTGAAGGAGGTCCGCGCGTGATGGGCCGCGCCGTCCTGATCTTGCTGGCGCTCGCCGCCTGGGCATCGCTCGCCGCGGCGCAGTCGATGCCGCAAGGAACCACGGATGTCCCGGAGGTGGGTAGCCTGGGCCAGGAGGGCCCGCAACTACCGACCACCATCATCCGCCCCGTCGAAGATCCGACCAAAGCCCCGCTGCCGGCCCTGTCGGGTCCGGTGGACCCGAAGGTCTATCGAGTGGGTCCCGGCGATCTTCTCCAGATCCAGATCTGGGGGCGCACGTCCCGAAACTGGTCCGTCACGGTTGGACCCGAGGGTTACATCCTCGTTCCCGGAGCGGGGAGCATGGCCGTCAGCGGCCGCACCCTCGCCGAGGTCCGGAACGACGTCGTGAAGAAGCTGAGCCAGAACTACCGCGGTGTCGGAATCGATCTTCGGCTGGCACGTCCTCGCGTCTTCCAGGTTTACGTCACGGGACAGGTGAGGTCACCAGGGCCGCTCCAGGCGATGGGCTCGCATCGTGTGGCCGACGTCCTCCAGGACGGAGCCTTCCTGGACGACGCCTCACGGCGACGAATCGAGGTGGTCCACGCCGACGGTACTCGTGAGAACGCTGACCTCGTCGTCTTCACACGCACCGGGAACAGTGAAGCGAATCCGGAGCTGAGAGACGGCGACGTGATCAACGTGCCCGTCGCGAGCGAGTGGATCTCCGCGCAGGGAGCGTTGGGGCGGCCGGGCAGGTACGAGCTGGGCCTCGCCGACAGCCTGCTCACCCTGTTCCACCTCGCCGGAGAACCGATTCCATCCGCGGTGATCGACAAGGTTCTCTTCATCCGATGGCAGGATCCGACCCGCGCGGAGTCGTTGTGGGTCCGCCTCGACGATGTGTACGACCGGCGCATGAATCCGGCGCTTCGGGACGGTGATCGACTCTACGTCTATTACATCCCTCAGTATCACCTCCAGCACGAGGTGGTCATCCAGGGAGAGGTTTCCCGCCCAGGCACGTATCCGATCGCGGAAGGCAAGCATCGGCTGACCGATCTGGTCCGAGCCGCCGAGGGCTTCCTTCCGACGGCGGATCTCACGTCGATCCGTGTCCATCGTAGGAATTCGAGCACCGGTGAAAAGGACCCGGAGCTCGACCGGCTCCTCCAGCTCCCGCGATCGGAGCTCACCGACTCCGAGTACGACAAGCTGAGCACCAAGTTGGCGGGAATGCGCGAGGACTATCGGGTCGACTGGACCCGGCTCAATGCCAACTCCGATCAGCAGGATCTCCTGCTCCGAGACGGCGATATCGTCCGTGTCGAGCGCCTGGTCTCGTCGATCCGTATCGACGGCGAGGTGAAGAGGCCGGGCATCCTGAGCTTTCGCCCAGGGCTCAAGGTCAATGATTACGTGAAGCAGGCGGGAGGACTGACCGATAGGGCTTGGGGCGGGAACATCCGGGTCACGCGGGCGGTGACAGGTCAAACCCTTCCTGCGCGGAACGTTCAGGTCCTAGACCCCGGGGATTTCGTATGGGTCCCGGAAAAGCCCGACAGGGGCTTCTGGGATTATGCGACCCCGATTCTGGTCGCCCTGGCCCAGGTCGCCACGGTGGTGATTGCGGTCGATAGCCTTAACGAGTAGATCCGCCGTGCTGGAATGGTTTCTGCGACAGAGAAGTGTAAATCCCCTTAAGGGATTGAACGATTGTCCCTTTAGGCCACAAAATGGGTGAAATCACACATACGAGCACCCAGTTCTAGACAAAACCTTGACTTTGCAGGGCTTAGTCATCTAGACTCCTGATCCCTTGATGGAGCGTGACCGCCTGCCACGAGCTTGTGTAGGCCAGACATCTTGCTCCACATCCTGTCCGAGGAGTCCCCGTATCTCCCAGCTTGAAGAGGTCAGCTCATGAGAGTGCTCGTCACGGGTGGCGCCGGCTTTATTGGTTCGCATGTCTCGGAAGCGCTTCTTGAACGCGGCGACGAAGTCTGGGCACTGGATGATCTTTCCACCGGTCGAATCGAGAACCTGAAGACCTTCGAGCGGAACTCCCGCTTCCGCTTTCTCGAGGAAGACGTCACCAACTCGGCCTTGGTTGCGGGTTTGGTGGCTCAGTGTGACCGGGTCTACCATCTTGCGGCCGCTGTTGGCGTCAAGTACGTGCTCGAGAACCCTCTTCGCTCACTGATCACGAACATCCGTGGGTCGGAGGTCGTCCTTGAAGCCTGTGCTGCCCATCAGCGCCGGGTCATCCTGTTCTCCAGCAGCGAAGTGTATGGCAAAGGCATTTCGGTTCCGTTCTCCGAGGATGACGATCGCGTGCTGGGACCGACCCATAAGCTTCGATGGTCCTACGCGTGTGGCAAGGCCGTCGACGAATGCCTGGCCCAGGCCTACTGGCAGCAGCAGCAGCTTCCGGTGACCGTCGTCCGATGTTTCAACACCTGCGGGCCCCGTCAGACCGGGGCTTACGGCATGGTCATCCCCAACATGGTGATGCGTGCTCTGCGCGGGGAGCCGATCCTGGTATACGGGGACGGGCAGCAATCCCGATGCTTCTCCGCCGTTCACGACGTCGTTCGCGGCGTCATGATGCTCGCCGATAGCCCGAAGACCATCGGCGAGATTTTCAATATCGGCACGGATGAAGAGATCACGGTCCTCGGGCTCGCCGAGCGCATCCGGCAGCTGTGCGGCAGCGATTCCCCGATCGAATTTGTCGAGTACGAGCAAATCTACGGCCGGTCGTTCGAAGACATGCGCCGTCGGGTTCCCGACCTCCGCAAGATCCACCGCGTGGTGGGTTACAGGCCAGGGATCAGCCTCGACTGCCTGCTCGAGATGACCATCCGGGATATGTGCGAGCGCCTGGGAAGGCCGGTGCCTTCGGGAATGGCCACCGCCTAAACATGCATTTCCGGGTGAACCCGGACGACATCTAATCCCCCATGGCTCTCCTCGCGGCCTTTGCCCTGGCCCTCGTCCTGTCTTTGCTGCTCACGCCGCTGGGAGTGCGTCTGGCTTGGGTCTCGGGTTATCTCGACCATCCCGAGGCGCGCAAGCTCCACACCTCGGCGACCGCCCTGCTGGGCGGCACCGTCGTGTTCGTGTCGGCGCTGCTGTCGTGGCTGATATCGCTCGGCGGCACGTCGACACCGGCTCGGGACGTTCTGTGCGTTCTCGGCGGGGCCGCGGTCATTCTCGTGGTCGGGCTCTGGGACGATCGTTTCGGGCTCGGGGTTCAGATCAAGCTCCTCGGTCAGTTCAGCGCTTCGGCGCTCCTGCTGGCGTCCGGGCTCGTCCCCGACCTGGGACTGGGGCCGGTGCTGAACGTCTCCCTCACGCTGTTGGCGCTGGTCGCTCTCATGAACGCGGTCAACTTCCTGGACAACATGAACGGAATGGTCGCCGGCTACGCGGCCATCGCGCTGGTGGGGTTCGCCTGGGGATCCATCCTGAGAGGCGCGTTCGGCGTGGCGACCGCCCAGCTCGCCCTCGCGGGCGCCTGCGCGGGCTTCCTCCGATACAACTTCCCCCAGGCGCGAATCTTTCTGGGGGACGCAGGGAGTTTGTTTCTGGGCTATAGTCTCGGCGCTTCGGCCGTGATGGCCTACGTCGGAATCCCCAGTGGCTGGGGACTCGCAGCGCCTTTCCTGGCGCTCGCGTACCCGATGTTCGACATCATCTTCGTGGTGGTCAACCGCCTGCGCGAAGGCCGACCGATCTCCCAGGGCGGGAAAGACCACAGCAACCACCGACTCGCGAGAATCATTCAATGTCAGAAGCGAACCGTGATCCTGACCTGGCTCGTTGGGGCCGCCCTCTCCGCAAGCGCGCTCGTGGTCCAAAGCCTCAACTCGGCCCTTCCGACGCTCCTGCTGTCGGGCCTGTGGGCGATGTTCTTCCTGATGGCGGGGCTGCGACTATCATCCGTGGAACACCGGAGCCCCTGACCGCCGCACCGGCACCGGCACCGGCGCCCAGCCGAGACCCCGACGAATCCGACTTGTTCCTCCGCGACCTCGTGGTGCACATGGCGCGAGGGATCGTCGACCATCCCGACGACGTGAGCGTCGAGATCCTGCGCGCCGGCGAGGAGCCGGAGTTCGAGCTGCACGTCAACCCGGACGACCTCGGACACGTCATCGGCAAGCAGGGACGCACCGCTCGCTCGCTTCGCCTCACCTTGGGAGCCGCGGCCGCACGGCGCGGGCGGGACGCAGGGCTGGAAATCGCTGACTGAAAGCGGTCGTTGGCCTCTCTGGGAAACCTAGCCCATGACCAAGGACCTGGTCCGTATCGGGCAGTTGGGGCGGGCCCATGGCGTCCACGGAGAGATCGCTCTCGATGGGACGTCGCTGACGGCCGAGGAGCTCGAGCAGGTGAAGACCTTCACCTGGACCAAGGCCGGCGTCCGCCGCACGCTCGTCCTTCTGGGGGCCCGGCCGACTCAGGGACGAGTCCTCGTCCACTTCGCCGGAGTCACCGACCGTGACCGCGCCGCCGAGCTGACGCTCGGCGCGCTGCTGATCGAGCGCTCGAAACTACCGGCCACGGGGCCCGGGGAGGCCTACACCTTCGAGCTGGTCGGCATGCGCGTCGAGGACACGACGGGCCGTGCGCTCGGGGAGATCACCGACGTCATGCGTACCGGAGCCCATCCGATATGGGTGGTGCGCGGCGAGCGGGAGCTGCTGATTCCGGCCGCGGAGCCGATCATCCAGAACGTCGACCTCGAAGCCCGCGTGATCACGGTCATCCTTCCGCCAGGCCTCGAAGACCTGTGAAGATCTCGATCCTCACCATCTTTCCCGACTTCTTCGGGCCCGCTCTCGAAGAAGGCATGATCCGGGCGGCCCGGGAGAAGGGACGCCTGGAAGTGGACGTCGTCGGGCTCCGTGACTTCACCGACGACACGCATCGCACCACCGACGATTACCCCTTCGGCGGCGGCCCGGGAATGATCATGAAAGTCGAGCCCCTCGACCGGGCGCTGCGGGAGATGAGCCTCGGTGAGCGAGGGAAGCGAGGCCCGGAGACCCGGGTCGTTCTCCTGTCTCCCCAGGGCCGTCCCTTCGCGCAGAGCGTGGCGCTCGAGTACGCGCGGCTCGAGCGGCTGGTCCTCGTGTGTGGCCGCTACAAGGGAGTCGACGAGCGCGTCTTCGATCATCTGGCAGACGAGGAGCTGTCGATCGGGGACTTCGTGCTCTCGGGCGGTGAGCCGGCCGCGTTGTGCGTGGTGGATGCGGTGGCGCGGCTGCTCCCCGACGTGGTGGGCGCCTTCGACTCGGTGGAGAGTGACTCGTTCCACTCGGGACTGCTCGACGCGGCCTACTACACCCGCCCCGCCGACTACCGGGGCTGGAAGGTCCCCGACGTGCTGCTGTCGGGGAACCACGCCGCCATCGCCCGTCACCGCCGCCGGGAATCGCTGCGGCGAACCTTCGAGCGGCGGCCCGATTTGCTCGAGAGTGCCACGCTCACCGAGGAGGATCGCCGCTTCCTGGCCGAGCTCGAGCGCGAGCGGCGCGACCGGTCGTGAACCACCGAGTGGATGCCGCGGAGGAGACCACGACGCTCGGCCGCGTGGCCGCCGCTTCCTTCCTGCTGTTCGTGGCCTGCCTTCCCTGGTCGATCGCGACCATGTCGATCGGCGCCGGCATCTGCGCCACCTTGAGCGTGGCCGCTTGGGTCGTCGAGCGGAAGCCATGGCCGCCGTGGGGAAGGACTCCGGTGGATCGAGCGGCGCTGATGTGGCTCCTGGCGCTTTCGATCGCGGCGGTCTTCGCCATCGATCGGGCCGGCAGTCTTCCGCGCCTCACCAAGGGACTGATGCCCGCGCTGGTCGGGCTCGCGGCGTACCACGCGGCGGACCGTGCGCGCGGACGCCGGGCCCTCGCCGTCTATCTCGGCATGGCGACGCTGGTGGCGCTGATCGGCTTCGCGGTATGGGTGGCGCAGGGGCACACGTTCTCGGCCCGCGCACGTGGATTCTCGGGGCACTACATGACCTTCGCGGGGCAGCTCCTGCTCGAGATCCCGCTCGCTCTCGGCATCGCGCTCACCGCCCGCGAGCCGCGCTGGCGCCTGCTGGCCGGGCTGGCCGCGGGGCTGTCGCTCGCGGCACTCGCGGTCACCTTCACGCGCAGCGCGTGGGTCGGCGTGCTCGTGTCGTCGGGCGCGCTGCTCGCGGCACGGATGCCTTGGGGACTGGCGGGGCTTGCGGCCGCGGCGGCGGCGGCTTGGTTCTTCGCGCCCGGAGCGTGGCACGCGCGCCTTCACAGCATCGCGGATCCGGACAATCCATGGAATCGCGAGCGGGTGATCATGTGGCACGCCGGCTGGCAGATGTTCCTCGACCGTCCGATCACCGGCGTCGGGCTTCAGGATTTGAAGCCGCTCTACCTGGCCTATCGCACGGCGGGCTCGACCGAGGTGGTGGGCCATCTGCACAACGTCTATGTCCAGATCGCGGCGACGATGGGCATCGTCGGCCTGGCCGCCTTCGCGTGGCTCTACGGCGCGCTGCTGCGCGCCGCCTCGGCCGGCATCGGCTTCGGCCGGGCGCAGCGCCAGCGTTGGCGCGACGAAGGACTCGCGGCCGGGGTGAGGCTGGGGGTGACCGCCGCGCTGCTCGGGTTCCTGGTCGCGGGCCTCTTCGAATGGAACTTCGGCGACGAGGAGCTGCTGTATCCGCTCTACACGCTGGTCGGCATTGCCTGGGCGTCGCGACGATGGGAACAGCCGTGAGCCTCGACGTTCCGCTGGCGCGTCTCACGCGGCGCGTGCCTCGATTTCGTGGCTGGCACCGGCTGCTCGAGCCGCTGCGCCGCCACTATGCCAGGGTCTATCGCGACCGGCCGGACCGATGGATCGTGATCGACGACTTCCAGGGGGACCTGAGGATCGGCGTGGACCGCTCCGCCTACATCGGCAGCGCGATCTACTGGCGCGGCATCCACTCGTACGCGGAAGCGTGCCTGATTCGGCGGCACTTGCCGGCCGAAGGCGTGTTCCTCGACGTGGGCGCCAACCAGGGAGAGCTCACGCTCATCGCCGCGCGTCATGCCCGCAGGGGACGCGTGGTGGCGTTCGAGCCGGTGCCGCGCTGGTTCGCGGCGCTCGAAGAGAACCTCCGTCGCAATGGCCTGGACCACGTCGTCGCGGTCAACCGCGCCCTGTCCGACCAGGAAACCGAAGTCGAGATGTTCACGTCCAGCGACGCGGGCGCTCAGGGCGCCAACGAGGGACTGTCTTCGTTTCATCGCAGGGAGCTACGGGACGTTTCCGTCGGCCGCGTCCGAGCTCTGCCTCTCGATCTCTACGTGGAGCGGGAGGGGCTGAGCCGTGTCGACCTGATCAAAATCGACGTGGAGGGCGCCGAGCGCGCCGTCCTCCAGGGCGCCAGGCGGACACTCGAGCGCTTTCGCCCCAGCCTGATCCTGGAGTGGAACGAGCCCGCCGAGACCCCGGGCGCACCCAGCCTGCGTCGCGACCTCCGCGATGGAGGCTATACGCTGTCCGCCGTGGATCCTTTCGGGCGGGTCACGTCCATTCCGGACGACGCGCCGGTGACCTCGGCGACCGTCTTCGCCCAGCATGAGAGCCGCGTCTAACGCGCTGGTGGTGCTGCTGCTCAAGGGGGCGGCGCCGCCGCTCCAGTTCCTGCTCCTCGTGCTCACCGCCCGCTGGTTCGGCGTCGCCGTGCGGGGCGAGATCGCGTTGTTCAGCGCCGCGGTCAATCTCTTCGTCCTCCTCGTCGGCTTCACCGGAGGCTCGTCGATCGTCTATCTGGCGAGCCGGGATCCGAGCCGGGCTCTGCTCGGCAGGATCCTCGCTTGGAGCTACGCATTTTGCGTCGTGGTTCCGGTGGTGCTGGCCGCGGCCGCCACCTGGATGGGCCGGCCCGTGAGCCTCGAGATGCCGCTCGTGGTATGGGTCGCGGTGATGAACGCGCTCCAGGTGGTTCATGTGTGCGTGATGATGTCGGGGCATGCGGTGTGGCAGGCCACCCTGCTCGAGTTCCTTCGCCCGTTCACCCTGGTGGCGCTGGCCCTGCTGGTCGCCTCGATGCGTGGCTTCCGCGCGCCGGGCGAGTTCTTCGTCGTCTGGGCGGTGGCGGCGACGCTGGCCTTCCTGCTCTCGCTCCCGCTCCTCGTGGCCCATGTTAGGCGGCTCCCGCCGCAGGGCGCCGGCGCCACCCCTTCGCCTCGCCGGGTGTTGCGAGATCTCCTCGGCTACGGGTTCCTGGCGCAGGCATCGAACTTCACCCAGTTCCTCAACTATCGCGGCCTGTTCTTCGCGCTCGAGCGTCACGTGTCGGTGACCGCGGTGGGTGTCTTCTCGACCGCCGTGTCGTTCGCGGAGATTCTGTGGATCCCGGCCAACAGCCTGGCCGCGGTGACCCTCAATCGCGTCAGTCGCGAAGGCGCCGCGCAGAAGACCCGGCCTTTCGTGCTGCGCATGGCGCGGCTGGCGCTGGTCGCCACCGCGGGCGCCGCATTGCTGATCGCGCTCGTCCCGCGCGGCTGGATCACGGGGCTGCTCGGCCCGGACTTCGGCGCGGTGCGCGGGCAGCTGCTGGGCCTGCTGCCTGGAGTGATGGCGATCGGCATCTCGGTCATCGCCAGCGCCTACCATGCGGGCCACGGACTCTATCGAGCGAACCTGATCGCCGCACTGGCCGGCCTGGTGCCGACCCTGCTCGGCATGTGGGTGCTGGTGCCAGGGCTCGGCCCGAAAGGCGCCACGATCGCCATGAACGCCTCGTACCTGGCCACGGCCGCCTGTCTGATCTGGAGCCTCGCCCGGCGGGAGCGCGTACGCCCCGGCGAGCTCGTGCCGAGGCCCGAGGACCTCCCGCAGCCGGCGGCGCGGCCGACGTGAACGTCTTCTACATCCCTTCCTGGTATCCCGACCGGGACGGCCGGGTGCTCGACGGGATCTTCTTCCAGGAGATGGTGCGGGCGCTGGCGGGTCATCACCCCGAGCTGCGGATATTCGTCAGTCTCTGGGGACAGACCGAGCGGAACCTGTCGCTGGCGCGGCTGCGATTCCTGGCGCGTCATCCGTGGGTGCGCTTGCGGTCGCGGCCGGCGCGGGCACAGGTGCTTCCGAACCTGGTGGAGCTCTGTCGTCCGACGTGGTCGTGGCGATACCTCACGGGGCGCGGCAACGTCGAGGCGATCTTTCTCGCCAACCGCCGGATGTACATGGAGGCCCGCGCCGAGTGCGGATCGATCGACCTCATCCACGCTCAGGTGAGCTTCCCGGCCGGATATCTCGCCGATCGGCTGGGCGCCGAGACGGGAGTGCCGCACGTCATCACCGAGCACATGAGCCGCTTTCCATTCCCACAATTCGTGAGAGACGGCAGCGTCGTTCCCGAGGTCGCCGAGCCGTTGCGCCGCGCCCGCCGGGTGACGGCCGTGGGCCGGGAGCTGGCGACTCAGATCCGTGAGAAGACCGGCGTGACGCCGGTCGTGATCCCGAACGGCGTCGACGAGCGCTTCTTCACACCCGGAGCAGTCCGGAACAGGGCGGGCTTCACCTTCCTCACCGTGGCCACGCTCGAGCCGCGCAAGGGGATCGAGGAGCTGCTGCGCGCCATTCATGCGCTCGGCCCGCGCTCGGGGGTGCGCTTCCGGATCAGCGGCCTCGGCACGCAGGAGCATGCCTACCACGCGCTCGCCGCACGGCTCGGCATCGAAGGTCGCGTGGATTGGCTCGGGCAGCTCGGGCGGGAAGCGGTGCGGAACGCGATGCGGGACTGCGATGCCTTCGTGCTGACCAGCCGTCGCGAGAGCTTCGGCATGGTGTTCGCGGAGGCGATCGCGTGCGGCAAGCCGGTCATCGCCACGCGCTGCGGCGGACCCGAGGACATCGTGCGCGACGTGAACGGCCTGCTCGTCCCGGTGGGCGACGTGGAGGGCATCGCCCGCGCCCTGGACACCATGATCGAGGGCGCCTCGCGCTACGACGCCGCGGCGATCCGCGCGGACTTCGAGAGCCGCTTCTCCTCACGCATCGTGTCCAGGCGCTACGCCGATCTCTACGCCGAAGCCGTCGGGAGCGACTGATGTGCGGGATCGCGGGATACGTCAGTCATGCGCTCGGGGAGGACGCCGCCAGGGTTCGCCGCTGGGGCGACAAGCTCGCGCACCGCGGACCCGACGATCGTGGCATCGGGGTTCTGGGTCCTTCCGGCTTCCGCGTCGGACAGGATCTCGAATCGATCACGCCCGAGAGCTCGACGGTCTTGTGGAACTGGCGGCTCGCGATCATCGATCTGTCCAAGGCGGGCTGGCAGCCGATGCGGAGCGCCGATGGGCGCCACTGGATCGTCTACAACGGAGAGGTCTACAACTATCGCGAGCTGCGCGCGGAGCTCGAGTCGCTCGGCTGCACGTTTCACTCGCAGACCGACACCGAGGTCGCGCTCCAGGCATTTCGCTGCTGGGGCGTCGATTCATTCCCCCGGCTCGTCGGCATGTACGCCTTCGCCATTCTCGACCTCGAGTCGCGACGTCTGGTGCTGGCGCGCGATCCCTTCGGGATCAAACCGCTCCACTATGCCGCATGGCCGGGAGGTTTTGCCTTCGCATCCGAGCAGAAGGCGCTGCTCGACCTTCCGCAGGTCTCCCGGCGCGTCGACGCGCAATCGGTCTATGACTATCTGAGGTTCGGGCTCACCGATCACGGGCCCTCGACCATGCTCGAGGGCATCCGTTCCTGTCCGCCCGCGCACTGGATGGAGGTCGGGCTCGAGACCGCGACCCCATCGCGCCCGACCCGCTACTGGGCGCCCGAGCCGGAGCGGCGCTTCTCGGGTTCCATGACTCAGGCGGCCGATCAGCTGCGCGAGCTGTTCCTCGACAGCGTGCGCCTGCACCTGCGCAGCGACGTGCCGGTCGGGGCCGCGCTCTCGGGCGGCATCGACTCGAGCGCCATCGTCTGCGCGATGCGACACCTGGAGCCTGATCTCGAGCTGCACGCGTTCGGGTACGTCACCGACGACCCGGTGGTCGGCGAAGAGCGGTGGCTCGACCTGGCGGTCACGGCCGCGCGCGCGACCGTGCACAAGACGCGCGCTTGCGCGAGCGATCTGGTCGCCGACCTCGACCGCCTCTTGTGGGCGCAGGACGAGCCGTTCGGCAGCACCAGCATCTATGCCCAGTACCGGGTCTTCCGATTGGCGGCCGAGCACGGGATCAAAGTGATGCTCGACGGGCAGGGCGCCGACGAGCTGTTGGGCGGGTACCACGGTCTGGTGGCCGCGCGCCTGGCTTCGCTGGTCCGCCAGCGGCGGATCGACGAAGCGTTGCGCTTCGCCTGGCGTGCGTCGCGGACCCCGGGCCGGAGGGGGCTCGCGCTGTGGGCCGGCGAGTTCCTGGTCCCTGGAGGGCTGCAGGCGCCGCTTCGCGCGCTGGTCGGTCAGGAGCTCGTGCCGCGCTGGATGAACCGCGACTGGTTCGCCGCCCATGAGGTTCGAGCCGCTCCATCCAAGTACGCGTCCCGGAGCTCGCCGGAAGTCCTGCGCGAGCAGATGCTCCGGCTGCTGACCCGCACCAACCTGCCGATGCTGCTGCGCTACGAGGATCGCAACTCGATGGCGCACTCGATCGAGAGCCGCGTGCCGTTCCTGACCACGACGCTCGCCGATTTCATGCTGTCGCTTCCCGAGGAGTACCTGATCGACGCCGGGGGACGAACGAAGGCCGTGTTCCGCCGGGCCATGCGCGGACTGGTTCCGGACGCGATCCTGGAACGCCGGGACAAGATCGGATTCGCGACGCCGGAGCACGAATGGATGATCGAGCTCGGCCCGCAGGTGGAGCGCTGGCTGAGCGGCGAGGCGGCCGCGCGCATGCCGGCGCTCCACTTCGAGGCGCTGCGGTCCGAGTGGCGCGCCTTCCAGGCGCGGCGAACGCGCCGCGATTTTCGCGTCTGGCGCTGGATCAATCTGATCGAGTGGGCGGCGCGCACCGGCGCCGAGTTCTCGTGAGCGGCGACACGGTGACCGTGGCTCATGTGACCTCGGTCCACGACGCTCACGACGTGCGTATCTTCCACAAGGAGTGCCGCTCGCTGGCGGAGGCGGGCTACGACCTCGTGCTGATCGCCCCGCACGACCACGACGAGACCCTGAACGGCGTGAGAATCCGAGCGGTCGCCGCACCGGCCAGCCGCTTCGAGCGCGTGGTGCGCACCACGCCGCAGGTGGCCCTCGAAGCACTGCGGTGGCGCGCCCGGGTCGTCCATCTGCACGATCCCGAGCTCTTGCCCTGGGGGCTCCTGCTCAAGCTCTGTGGCCGGAAGGTGATCTACGACGCCCACGAGAACCTCCCCAAGGACATACGCACCAAGCACTATCTCCCGACCTGGCTGCGGAGTGCGTTCGCCTTTGCGGCGGACGCCATCGAGCGGGCGTTCTGCGCATGCTTCGACGGCGTCGTCACGGTCACGCCGGGAATCGCCGAGCGTTTCTCCGAGCGCCGGACCGTGGTGGTGCGGAACTATCCGCGGCTCGAGGAGTTCACCGGGGCCGACTCCCGGCCTCACGCGCAGCGCCGTCCGATCGCGGTCTATCTCGGGGGTCTCAGCGAGATCCGCGGCGCGCGCGAGATGGTGCGCGCGATCGGACGGGTCCATGGCGACCTCGGCGCCGAGCTTTGGCTGGCCGGCCGATTCGATCCGCCGCGGCTGGAAGCGGCGCTCGCGTCGGATCCGGGCTGGGCTCACACCGTGCGCCTCGGATGGCAGACGCGTGAGCAGGTCCGCGCGGCGCTCGAGGAGGCGCGCGTCGGGCTCCTGGTGCTGCATCCGGCGCCGAATCACCTCGACTCGCTGCCCATCAAGCTGTTCGAGTACATGGGCGCCGGGCTCCCCGTGGTGGCGTCGGATTTTCCCGCATGGCGCGCCGTTCTGGGGGAGGGGGGCCTTTACGTGGATCCGCTCGATGCCGACGCGATCGCCGGCGCCGTCGAGTGGCTGCTCACCCATCCCGAAGAAGGAGAGCGCATGGGGCGCGTCGGTCGAGCCGCGGTAGCCGGCGAGCTCCATTGGGAGCACGAGGCGCGTACGCTCCTCCGGCTCTACGAGCGGGTCGCGGGCCCTGCGGGCGGAGACGGCCGATGAAGGTCGTCCTCGTCTGCCAGATGTTCCCGCCCGAGAGCGCGGCGGGCGCGCTCCGGACGGGAGCGATGGCCGACGCGTTCGCCAGGGCCTTCGATCTGCGGATCGTCACCGTCGAGCCGAGCTATCCCGACCCCGGGCTCTTCGAGCGCGCGTCGTGGCAATCCGCCGATCGCGCGCGTGGAGTCCCGGTGGTCCGCGCCGCCGCGTTCAAGCCGCACGACGCTTCGCTTCCACGCCGCGCGCTGCGAGAGATCGGCATGAGCCTCGGCTTGATCCGCAGGGTCGGAGCCGCCGACGTGCTGGTCGTGAGCACGCCCAGCATGTTCCTGGCTCCGCTGGGGTTTCTGAAGGCGCGCGCGGCACACGCCCGCTTCGTGTGGGACGTCCGCGATCTGACCTGGCGCTACGCGCAGGAGAGCGTGCCCTCGACCGGGCTCAAGCGACGTCTCCTCGGGCAGCTCGAGCGGGTGATGCTCGCGGTGATGCGTCGCGCCGACCTGGTCGTCGCCGCCACGCCGGGACTCGGCCAGGTGCTGCTCGAGCAGGGCGTGCCGCCGGAGCGGATGGTCACCATTCCGAACGGCGTGGCGCGCTCGGTCCTGGAGCGCTGGACGGCGGCTGAGCCCCGTTCCACGGGCGCTCGTCCGCGCGTCACCTACGTGGGCTTGATGGGCTACAACCACGGCATCGGGATCCTGCTCGACGTCGCACGCCTGCTGCCGGAAATGGACGTGGTCCTGGTCGGCGATGGACCCGAGCGGCCGCGCATCGAGGAGCGGCTGCGGCGCGAGCCGGTCTCTAACCTCACGCTCGCCGGCTACGTCACCGACCCCGCCGAGCTCGATCGCCACTACCGGGCCAGCGACGTGCTCGTCAACCACACCCAGGACGCGCCCATCCTGAACCGCATCGTGAACCCGGCCAAGATGTTCGAGTACTTCGCCACGGGGCGGCCCGTCGTCTACGCCGGCCACGGATTCGCCGCGAGCTTCCTCGGCGAGCGCGATCTCGCGGAGATCGTGCCCCCGAACGATCCGCCCGCGCTGGCGGCGGGGATCCGGCGAGTGCTCGCCGACCCGCAACGAGCGCTGGAGCGGAGCGCGAGGGCGCGACGGATGATCGAGGCCGAGTTCACCCGCGAAGCGCAGATGGAAGCGCTCGTCACCGAGATGAAGCGGCGGTTCGCGGGAGCGGAGGCCGCTCAGTAAGCGCTGGCGTCGCGGAAGACGCGCGCGAACGTCATCAGGATGATGCGCACGTCGAACGCCAGCGACCAGTTCTTGACGTAATAGAGGTCGTACTCGATGCGGCGCTCGAGCGGCGTGTCGCCTCGCAAGCCGTTCACCTGCGCCCAGCCGGTCAGACCCGCGCGCACGTGATGGCGCAGCATGTAGCGCGGGATCGAGGCGCGGAACTGATCCACGTAGACCGGGCGCTCCGGGCGAGGTCCCACCAGGCTCATGTCGCCGACCAGCACGTTCCAGAGCTGCGGCAGCTCGTCGAGCGAGAGGCGGCGCAACACCTCTCCGAAGCGGGTGCGCCGCGGATCGTCCTTGGTGGTCCACCCGGCACCCTGGGCCTCGGCGTCCACCCGCATGCTGCGGAACTTGATCATGCGAAAGCGCCGCCCGTTGAGGCCCACGCGCTCCTGCGAGTAGAACACCGGACCCGGAGAGTCGAGCTTCACGAGCAGCGCCAGCAGCAGCAGGAGCGGAGACAGCACGACCAGCCCGATCACCGAGAACACCAGGTCGAAGCTGCGCTTGAGGACGGCGTTCCAACCCTGCTCCGGACTGTCGGTCACCAGCACCACGGGCATCCCATCGAAATCCTCGACGCTGGGATTCAGGCGGAAGGCGTGCCGCAGATCGGGGACCAGCCGCACCGCGGCCGTGCTGTCGGCGAGGAGACGCAGCGCTTCCTCCTCGGACTGCCACTCCTGGCGCGACAGGGTCAGATAGACGATGTCGATGCCGTGCTGCTCCACGATCTTCGGCAGGTCGGCGATCACGCCCAGCACCGGATGACCTGCGACGACCGAGCCCACCGCTCCTTTGTGCGTCGCGACCAGTCCCCTGAGCTCGAGTCCGAAGTCGCCGTGCCGATGGATCTTCTCGATCAGCGAGGCGGCCAGGTCGCCCGTCCCCACGATGATGGTGTGGCGCAAGTTGCGGCCCGCGCGGCGCAGGCGGCGCAGCACGGTGCGGATCACGATGCGGCTTCCGCACAGGGCCAGCGTGGCGAGTGCACTGAACACCGCCAGGAATCCGCGGGACAGCTCGCCCTTCGTGAAATACGACGCCAATGCCGCGAGCGCGGTCACGATCAGCATGCCCTGGACCAGCGCCAGCAGCTCCTGCGAGAGCCTCGCCGTGCGGGCCGAGCGATAGATCTTGAACGTTCGCAGGACCAGCAGCGCGATCGGCGTGATCACCGCCCCGAACCACAGGTAGAACGGCAACGCCGGAACGCCGAGCGGCGCCGGAAGAGCCACGAAACGCAGCCAGTAGGCGCCGAGCCACGAGCTGGCGATGAGCAGCGCGTCGAGCGCGAAGACGCCCGAGGCGAAGACCTGTCGGTGGCGAGCGAGCATGCGGCGCGAGGCTAAGACTCCGGCAGGCGCGCGGGCAAGCCATCCCGCCATCCCATGGGGGCCCTTGACCTTCCCCACGGGGGAAGGTTGGTGATCGTGGAAACGCGGACCGCCGCGAATCCAACCTCAACCAGGAGCACTCACCATGGCGTGGCTGATGATTCCCACCGTGATCTCTTTGGCGGTTTCCGATGCGCTCTGGCCCGCTCGGCCGGTCTCGTCCTCGGAGCGAGCGGAAAGCGAGCTACCCAGGCGGCCTGAGCTCGGACTCACCCTCGAAGCGCAGGAAGGGGGAGGGGCCAAAGTCGCGCGAGTGCGCCGCGGCTCCGCCGCGGAGCGCGTGGGTCTGGTCGCGGGGGACGTCGTGCTCCGGATCGACGGCAAAGCGCTTCCGGATGGCCGGACGCTGCAGGACCGGCTGCGGACGCTCCTGGCGGGCAAGACCGTGAGCCTCGAGACACGGCACCAGGGAAGAGTCCGCACGGTGCGCTTCGAGCTTCCCCCGGTTCCGCGGGAAACCTTCCAGAATGCCGAAGTCCACTATGGCCACGTCACGACCGACCGGGGCATTCGAGTGCGCACCATCGTGACGAGGCCAAAGGGAGCGACCGGCCCCCTGCCCGCGATGATGCTCGTGCCCTGGCTCTCGTGCGATCCGGTCGAGACGCCTCATGGCGCGGACGACGGCTGGTCGCATCTCTTGCGCGGGCTGGCCGAGAAGAGCGGCTGGGTCATCATGCGGGTCGAGAAGCCCGGTGTCGGCGACAGCGAGGGGCCCGACTGCTCGCAGAACGACCTCGAGACCGATCTCGGCGCCTACCGGGCGGGCCTCGCGGCGCTGCGCCGGCTGCCGTTCGTGGACTCCGCGCGCATCGTCCTCATCGGCTCGAGCCTGGGTGGAGCGCTGGCGCCGCTGCTCGCGCGAGAGCAGCCGGTGGCCGGACTGATCGTCTCCGGCGGATTCACCAAGACCTGGTACGAGCACATGCTCGAGTTCGAGCGCGCGCGGCTCCTGTGGCGGGACCGTCCCGCGAGCGAGGTGAACGCCGCGATGACCGGCTTCGCGCAGTTCTACGCCGCCTACCTGGGCGAGCGAAAGTCGCCGGGAGAAGTCATGAAGCGTCGGCCCGATCTCGCCCCGCTCTGGTACGACGAAGCCGACGGGCAATTCGGCCGTCCGGCATCGTTCTACCACCAGGTCGCGCGACTCAACGTCGAAGCGGCCTGGTCGCAGATCACCTCGCCCACGCTGGTGCTCTACGGCGAGTACGACTGGATCATGAGTCGCGACGACCATGAGCGTGCCGCGGCGCTGGTGAACGCCGCGCATCCCGGACGGGCCACGCTGGTCATCCTGCCGCGCACCACCCACAACCTCGACCGCTTCGATTCCCGCGCGGACGCGCAGGCGGGCCGCAATGGGCGGTTCGACGAGGCGGTGTTGCAGCGTATCCTGGAATGGCTCGACCAGAGCTTCCGCTAGGCCCGCCCATGCCGCGGGCCGTCGAACGGTCGCGCGGAGGAAGCGGTGTTTCGCATCCAGGACTTCTCGAGGCTCTCCGGAGTCTCCGCCAAGGCGCTGCGCCACTACGATCGTCTCGGACTGCTGCGCCCCGCGGCGGTCGATCCCAGGACGCGGTACCGTTCCTACACGGCGCAGCAGCTGGTGCGTCTCCAGCGCATTCTCGCCATGCGCGATCTCGGGTTCACGCTCGAGGAGATCGCGACGCTGCTCGACGAGAAACTGGGGCCCGCGGGGATGCGGCGGCGTCTCCTTCGGCAGCGTGCGGAGACCGAGCAACGACTGACCTCCGAGAGCCGGCGGCTGACGGCGCTGGAGGCTCGGCTGCGCGAGCTGGATCGGCCCGGGACGCGGGCGCTCGACGTCGTGATCCGCGCGCTGCCCGCCCAGGCGGTCGTCACGCGGCGCGGGCGCGTGAGCTCGCTCGATGATGGCGCGCGCGAGCTCTTCGAGGCGGTCGAAGCCGATGCGGCGGCCTTGGGCATCCGCGCGGCCGGAGCGCCGCTGCTCCTCTATCACGACGCCGACTATCGCGAGCGTGAGGCCGACATCGAGGCCGCGGTCCCCGTGACCTCGCGGCTGGATTCGGCGCGCACGAGGTCACGCCGTGGCTCGGGAGCCGTCGTGCGCGTGCTGCCCGCCGTGAGCAGCGCCGCGTGCCTGGTGTACTCAGGACCTTACGAGCAGCTCCGCAAGCGACTGCGCGGGGTCCGGGACTGGCTCGCGATCCAGGGACTGCGGATGATCGCGCCCTGGCGCGAGGCATACCTTCAATTCCACGCGAGCGCCGCATTCGAGCTGCGGCTTCCGCCCGCCTACCTCACCGAAGAGGCGAAAGAGCTGGTGACCGAGATCCAGGTTCCGATCGTCGCGCCGGCGGCCATGGATGCGCGGGACGCGCGCTGGCGAAGCGGAAAAACCGGCTGATTCCAGGCTTTTCCCGGAGGGCGGGCTCCCCTATACTGCCTCGCCGCTTTGGACTCGCCGGCCTCTCGCCGAGCGTGTGTCTGGAAAGGAACCCCGTATGGGCCTGATCGAGAAGGTTGAAGCCGCGCACCTCAAGAGCGGCCGTCCCGATCTTCGTCCCGGCGACACCGTCGAGGTGTCGGTCCGCGTGATCGAAGGCGACAAGGAACGCCAGCAGAAGTTTCGCGGCGAGATCATCAACGTGCGTGGCTCCGGCATGCGCAAGACCTTCACCGTGCGCAAGGTGACCGAAGGCGTCGGTGTGGAGCGCACGTTCCCGCTGAACGGACCTTCGGTGGCCGACATCAAGGTCATGAAGCACGCCAAGGTCCGCCGCGCGAAGCTGTTCTATCTCCGCCGCAAGGCAGGCAAGGCCGCCCGACTGGCCGACTCGCGCCAGAAGGAGGAGGCCGGGACGTCGTGACCGCAAGGCCCGCCTGGCGGCGCCTCGCGCGCACGGAAGCGCGGCTGGTTGGAGAGGCCGTCGCGGCGGGTGTCGACGAAGCGGGCCGTGGCCCGCTCGCCGGGCCGGTCGTCGCTGCCGCGGTCATCCTCGATCGCGGCGCTCGCTGGGAAGGCGTCGACGACAGCAAGTTGGTCCCGCCGGAGCGGCGGGCCGAGATCTTCGCCCGAGTCCTCGCAGGGGCTCGGGCATTTTCATGGTCGGTCGTGGGGCCCAAGGCGGTGGACCGTTACAACATCCGAGGCGCCAGCCTCGAGGCCATGCGGCGTGCCGTGCATCGGCTGCGCCTGACGCCCGAGGTGGTTCTGGTCGACGGCCGCGATCCGGTGCCCGGCGTCGCCTGCGCGCAGCATGCGGTGATCGACGGCGACGCCAAGCTGCTGTCGGTCGCCGCCGCGTCGATTCTCGCCAAGGTGGTCCGCGACCGCATCATGGAGGGCCTCGACCGCGTATGGCCGGAGTACGGCTTCGCCCGGCACAAGGGCTACAGCACGCCCGAGCACCTTGAAGCGCTGCGGCGGATGGGGCCCTGCCCGATCCACCGCTATTCGTTCACTCCGGTCTGCGTGCTGGAGCTACCCCTCGAAGTGTAGTCTCGGGCCCATGACAGGCCTCCGGAGGTCGCGCCCCCGCGGAGCAGCGCCATGGGCAGCACGGGAAGGCGAGGGCGGGCCGCGGAGACGATGGCCGCGGCGTATCTCGAGATCGCGGGCTTCGAGATCCTGGAGCGCAACGTTCGGCTCGGGGGCGTGGAGATCGATCTTCTTGCTCTCGAGCAACAGGTTCAGGTGGTGGTCGAGGTGAAGTACCGCTCGCGCTCGGACTACGGCGGTGGTTTCGGCGCCGTCGATGCCGGCAAGCGCCATCGACTGCTGCGCGCCGCATCGGTGCTGGTGGCGCGCGGCTGCTCCGAGGTACGGATCGACGTGGTCTCGGTCGAGCTCTCGGCGGACGGAGCGGAGCTGCGCCACGTGCGCGCCGCGGTCGACGCCTGATGGCGCGCGACCTCCGCATCGGGCGGCTTCGCATCCCGACGCGTCTCACCCAGCGCTGGCGCGCGCGACTGCGGGCGCAGCGCCGGTGGTGGCGCGCGCGCCTGCGGAACGATCCCGGAGAGGTGCTGTTCCCGACCGTCGGGCAGGGCATGGTGGCCGTGCACGAGCTCGAAGGCTCGCACGAAGCGAATGGACCGCGGGTCGCCATCCTCCACGCCACCGCCGGCTCGGGTCACAAGAGCGCGGCGCAGGCGCTGGCCGCCGCGATCGCCGCCGGCCATCGCGGCGCCACGGTTCGCGAAGTGGACACGCTGGTGTTCGCGTCCCGACTCTATCGGTCGACCTACGCGGCGTCGTACAACGCGATGGCCGCCCGCGCGCCGGGGCTGTGGGGGGCGCTCTACCGCTCGTGGGCGCTCGCGCCGGTCAACAAGGGGACGGCGCCGGTGCGTCTTGCCGTCGATCGCCTGAACCTGCGCCGACTGGTCCGCGTGGTCGAGCGCGAGCATCCCGACGCGATCGTGTGCACGCACTTCCTGCCGGTCGAAGCGCTGTCGCCGCGCCGTGGCCGCGGATCGCTGCGCGTCCCGCTCTTCTGCGTCATCACCGACTTCACCGCCCATCCGTTCTGGGTCTACCCGCACGTCGACCGTTACTTCGTCGCCAGCGACGAGGTGGCCGACGAGCTCCATCGGCACGGCGTGGCGCGCGATCGCATCGAAGTGAGCGGAATTCCCGTTCATCCGCGCTTCGCCGAGCCGGTGGGCCGCGATGTCGCGCGCGAGCACTTCGGACTCGATCGCGCGCGTCCCGTGGTGCTGATGATGGGTGGAGGGAGCGGCGTCGGACCGCTGGCGGAGCTCGCCGAGCGGGTCGCGCGGCTTCCCATGCGTCCCCAGGTCGTGGTGGTGTGCGGCAACAACCCGCGGCTGGTGGCCCGCATCGAGCAGGTCGCGCGTGCGAGCCGGGCCGGCCCGGGCGACCTGCGCGCGCTCGGTTTCACGCAGGAGGTCGACACCCTGCTCGAAGCCAGCGACCTGCTGGTCGGCAAGGCGGGAGGGCTGACCTGCTCCGAAGCGATGATCAAGGGCACCCCGCTCGTCATCTTCAAGCCCACGCCGGGACAGGAAGTGCGCAACGCGGAGTTCCTCGAGCGCCACGGCGCGGCGGTCCACGCCGACACGGTCGGGGAGGTGGAGATGACGGTGAGCCACTGGCTGAAGGATGGCTCCGAGCTCGATCGCCGCCGTCAGGCGGCTCGCGCTCTGGGACGACCCCATGCCGCGGAGACCATCGCTCGCCGCGTGCTGGAGGCGGTGCCCGAAGTCGCCGGGAGACTCGCGTGACCCGGAGGCCGGCGCCGGCCCTGCTCGAGCGCGCCTTTCACGGCGACCGCGCGGCGCTCGCGCGCGCCATCTCGGTGGTCGAGAACGAGAGCGACGGCGCCGCGGCCATCCTCGACGCCAGCTTTCGCAAGACCGGCCAGGCATACCGGATCGGGATCACGGGACCCCCGGGAGCGGGGAAGAGCACGCTGGTCGCGCGCCTCGCGCAGGAATATCGAAAGCGGGGCGAGTCGGTCGCGGTGGTGGCGGTGGATCCCACCAGTCCCTTCACCGGCGGCGCGCTGCTCGGCGATCGCGTGCGCATGGCGGAGCTGGCGGGCGATCCCAAGGTGTTCATTCGCTCGATGGCCACGCGCGGCGGCATGGGAGGGCTGGCGGTCCACACCGCGCAGGTGTGCGACGTGCTCGATGCCGCGGGTTTCGGGCGCATCCTGATCGAGACCGTGGGTGTGGGACAGAGCGAGCTCGAGGTCGCGCAGACCGCCGACAGCACCGTGGTGGTGCTCGTGCCCGAATCCGGCGACACGGTGCAGGCGATGAAGGCCGGGCTGATGGAGATCGGGGATCTCTTCGTCATCAACAAGGCGGACCGTGAGGGCGCCGAACGCGCGGCCTTCGCGATCCGCACAGCACTCGAGCTGCGCACGACCTCCTCCGAGTGGACCGCCCCGGTGCTGCTCACGGTGGCCTCGCGCGGCGAGGGTCTCGGCGACCTGGTGGACGGTCTGCAGGAGCACTACGAGCACCTGGCGCAGCGCGGCGGGCTCGAGCGCCGGCGCCGGCGCCGGCTCGAGCAGCGGCTGCACGACCTGGTCGGCGACCACCTGTGGAGCCAGTTCCGTTCACGCGTGCCTGACGCGAGGTGGAACCGGAGCGTGGACGAGCTGGCGGCGCACAAGATCACGCCGAACGAGGCGGCGCGGCAGCTGAGCCAGGTCGCCCACCTGCGCGCCGACTGAACTTCAGTCGATCGGCATCACCCGGATCGAGCCGTCCCGGGTGCGCAGCCGAAGGACCGGTCCCCCGCCGTTGAGCTCGCCCACCAGCAGGTTCTCTCGCACGCGGCCTTGCACCTGCAGCGGCAGATCGAACGAGAGACTTCCATCACTGCTGCGGGCGTCGATGGTGGCCGCGAGGTCGTTGGGAATGTGCAGCCGGATCCCACCGTCCTGAGAGCGCACCGACCATTCCTCGCTCAGTCTCGAGCCGGTCCGTGCTTCGATCTCGACACCTCCGTCGCCGCTCTCGACCTCCATGCGATCGAAGCGCCCACGGACGGAGCTTTCGCCATCCTGCGTCACGAGCTGCAGAGAGCCGTCGACGTCGTCGAGGCGGACGCTTCCATCCTGCGATCGCACCCGGATGTCGCCACGGAGCCGGTCGGCGACCAGCGGACCATCCTGGGAGCGAAGGTCGATCTTCCCCGCGACGTCCTCGATCTTCACCGGGCCGTCCTCGGCATTCACGATCAAGTCGCTCTCGCGCGGGAGCCAGACGTCGACGTCGAGATGTGCGTTGCTGAAGAAGTTGACGCTCACTGCGCTCTCCATGCGCGCCATGACTCTCACCTGGTTGCCTTCCTGCTGCAGCTGGACCCGGGGCCGCTGGATCCCCAGCGTGAACCCTTGTGTGGGACCGCGGTGCGAGACGCGGACCTTCACCTTCGACTCCTTCCACGAACGCACGGTCACCTGCGCGTCGTCCGTCTCGATCCGCACGGTGGGCTGCCGGCCGACCGCGAAGTCGCGATCCCAGGTTTGATTCTCGGCGGCGCCCACTGCCCCTGGGACGAGGCTCGCGAGGAGCGCGGCGACCGTGAGGAGGAGTCGGTGCATAGGCCTGCCTCCATTCTCGAAAGAGACGCTGGAGGTTACGCCGCAGAGGGCGCCCAGGTTGCCCATCCATGGCCGCTTCGGATCTCGGCTTCCGTACTCGAATCGTTGACGGCTCCGATCGAGTCTCTTAGCCTTGCCTGGAACTACGAGGCTCATCTTGCTCTTCCCGGCCGTTCCCCGCGCGCTCTTCGTCCTCGTTCCGGCAGCCATGCTCGTCGCCCCGGCATGGGCGGGGTGGAGCACGTCCCCCGTCCCCGTACGCCCGACCTCCTCGGCGATCCCTGTGGTGGCCGCCTGCAACGACGGTGGCTACGGAACTTTCGTCGGGTGGCAGGAAGAGAGCTCACCGGGATCCGGCCAGATCAGGATCCAGCACCTGCTGCCGACCGGGGATCCGGATCCGGGATGGCCGACCGACGGCGTTGTGGTGTGCGCGAGACTCCTGGCGCGACCGACGCTCGGCCTGGCGCCGGATCGGCTGGGTGGCGTCTATGCCTGGTGGATCGAGATGGATGGCGGCCCGAAGCTGTACGTCGCCCGGCTCGAGGCGGGCGGAAGTGCTCCGAGTGGATGGCCGGTCGATGGCTTGAGCCTCGGCTCCCAGTGGAGCGCGACCTATCGACCGAGCGTGATCGAGGACGAGAGTCACGGCATCTATCTCGCGTGGACGACGGGGACGCTGGTTCGGGCGCACCATCTCGGTCCCGACGGCCTGGGTGCTGGAGGGTGGCCCGACACACCCCGCATCGTCGTCCCCATCGATGGGGCCTTCAGCTCGCAGTTGTGGCCCGATCTCGCGCTCGCGGAGGACGGCGGCGTCTTCCTCTCCTGGGCGACGTGGAGCCCGGACACGACGATGGTCGAGAGCTCGCTCCGTGCGCGGCGCCTGACGCCCGCCGGAGCCAACTCGCCAGGCTGGCAGCCCGAGGGCCTGCTGCTCGGCCCCTTCCGTCCGGAGCCGCTGGGCCAGGCGCCGCGCGCCCCACTGCTCGACATCGCTCCGGATGGACGCGGTGGGTTCTTCGCGCACATCGGGGTGATCCAGGAGCTGAACCTTTTCATCGACACGCGTCTCCATCGAATCTCGGGCGATGGCCAGCACGATCCGGGTTGGCCGGCGGAAGGTTTTCTCGTCAAGGCGGACGCCACCTACTACAACCCGGATCAGCCGTACGCGGCGGACGTGGGGCTGCGCGTCCACCAAGAGCAGGATCGCGCGATCGTCGAGTTTCCGAATCCCTACTCCGACTCTCCCGCGCTCGTCGGGGTCAGTCAGATGAGCAACAGCGGAGTCCTCGCCTGGCCCAGCTCGGTGGTGGCGGTGGGCCATGAGGTGGTCGTCCGGCCGAACGGCGGCTTCTATGGCGGGGATTTCAAGTGCTGCGGCCCGGCCAGCCAATGGGATTGGCCCGCGCTTCTCGGCCTCCACGCCGAGCCCGACGGCGACTGGCCCTCGCACTTCGAGGTGCATACGGAGCCCGTGATCACCTGGTACGGCGACATCGCGCTGGCTTCGACCGGCGATGGCGGAGTCGTCTACTACTGGTCGCAGAGCAACGTGCTCCAGGGTCTCTTCGCCCGGCGCTTCAACCCGACCAACGAGGTCACGGGGGTGGGCGCGACCATCCGGCTGCCGGGGCTCTACGGACTGCGCTTCACGGCCGGCGTCGGGGTCGCGGCCCGGGTTCAGCTGGATGGAAACGCATCGCGGCTCGAGCTGTTCGACCTCGGTGGCCGGAGTCTGGCCTCGCGGCCGATCTCGGGATCAGGATCCTTCGAAGTGACTCTTCCCGGCACCGCCTCGCTGGCCTCCGGGGTGTACTTCGCGCGGCTGATCTCGGGTTCGACACGGGCGTTTGGCAAGGTCGCGGTCACCCGCTGACAGGCTCATCCGGGAGGAGTAGACTCCGCTCGTCTCGCTCCCCGAGGCATCGAGCCTTCTCGATGAAGCTCCCCTTTTCCAATCGCGATTCACGGCCGCGGTCAACCCTTCTGATCGCGTGGATCGTCATCCTCGCCGCATCACCCGCCTTCGCGGGATCATGGACCGGCGACTTCTCGATTCCAGCCTTCGACGGTTCGGTGCGAGCGTGCGCGTTCCATGGCGGGCAGCACGTCGTTGCCGGCAGCTTCCAGTGGGCGGGTGGAGTCCATGCTTCCAACGTCGCTCGCTGGACTGGCACGCAGTGGGCCTCCGTGGGTGAAGGGCTGTCACAACCCGTCGCACGTCTCACCAACTGGGGTTCGGACCTGCTGGCCGCGACCACATCGTTTGGGGCGGGCTCGCCGGTCATGCGTTTCTCGGGCGGATCCTGGCGCGCCCTCGGGCCGGCTCTCCAGGGGAGCGCGGAGGCGCTGCTCGCGACTCAGGGTGAGCTCTATGTCGCGGGCAATCTCCTTCAAGAGGGTCTCCCACAGGCGTCACGGGTGATGCGTTGGCAGGGCGGCGCATGGCACCCGGTAGGTGGCGCATTCGATGGCCGAGTTCTCGCGCTCGCGGTCTACGACGGAGAACTCTATGCGGGTGGGGAGTTCGTCTTCGCCGAGGATCAGTTCGTCTCGCGAATCGCGCGTTGGGATGGGACCCTTTGGCAGCCGGTCGGCGGAGCGGGTGGACCGGGGGGGAACCCAGCGGTGAACTCGCTCGTGGTCTACGACGGGCGCCTCGTCGCCGGTGGTTACTTCAGCACCCTCGGTGGCGAGACCGCCAAAGGGGTTGGGGCTTGGAATGGCCAGGAGTGGGAGGCGCTGCCCGACACCCCTCAAGATGCGCTGATCAGCGATCTCCTGGTCGAGGGCAACCTGCTCCATGCAGCCGGCGTGCTTCAAGTGCCGAACCTCTGGGCTTCGGGTTTCGCCACGTTCGATGGTGAGTCGTGGAGCGTGCCGACGCCTTACCCCGATTGGAGCATCACGGACATCGCGGGCTGGGACGGGACGGTTCAAGCGTCACCGATCCCATCGACCTCGGTGGTGGGGGCTTTCGTCGAACTCATGGCCGTGGGCGAAACGTCGGCACTGTTGTCCGGACCACCCGCCTTCGATCGCGCTCCCATCCGCGATGTGATCGTCCGCGATCCCACTTGGCGAGCGCTCACGCCATGGCAGCCCCAGATGCGCGGTCTGCTGGGTCCTTCGTGGACCGAAGTCAAAGCGCTTCACGTCCACGCCGGTGAGCTCTACGCGGGCGGCTACTTCGAGTACGCCGCGGAGCCACCTGGCTGGACCTCCACCGGTCCGCTCGCCCGCTGGGCGAACGATCGATGGGAACCGGTGGATGCGGGGCTTCGCGGCTGGGTCCATGCGCTGGCGAGCTGGAATGACCAACTGGTCATCGGCGGCACTGGCTTCTTCGCGGAGGGTCGCATGTCTTCCGTGCTGGCCCGGGAGGGTGACGACTGGAGCGCTCTCGGCGGAGAGCTCCAGGGCTATGTCACCGGGCTCACCGAGTGGCAGGGCGCGCTGGTTGCAGCAGGCGGCCTGCGCCTCTTGGGACAGCAGTCATGGTCCGGGGTTGCAGTCCACCGGACTTCGGGCTGGGAGATCTTGGGCGAACCGCTCGTCGCGGATCAGTCCTCGATCTCCGCCGTCGCGGTGTTTCGCGGTGAGCTGTTCGTGGCCGGTGCGACATTGAATGCTCAGGCTGGCGTCGGCTCACTGATGCGGTGGGATGGCGACCGATGGACGCCGGTGCTCCATACGCCCGCGGGCATCGTGAAGTGCCTGCTGCCGCGCGCCGACGGCTTGTGGGTAGGCTTCGCGAATTATGGGGGCTCCCCCCGCAGCTCGATATGGCGATGGGACGGCTTCTGGAAGGATATGGGTGGGTTGTCCGGTGACGTGTTCGTCTTGGCCGAGCACGACAACGATGTCTACGCGGGCGGATGGCTGTACGGGGTCGGCAGTCTCGCGCGATGGGGAGGCGGGTCGGGTCCGGATGACGATTACTTCAACAACACATGGGCTGCGATCCCGGACGGTCCGGCGTCGGCCATCGGGACGATGGCTTCGCTCGGGAAAGATCTGTGGGTCGGCGGGTGGTTCACGCGACTCGGTAGGGGGCAGGCGGAAGCGGTGGCTCGCTGGACTTCGGCAGCCGCGGCGGGGCCCGTTCGCGCGGGTTCCATCACGGCTTGGCCGAACCCCGCTCGTGAACGCACCGCATTCCGCTTCTCGCTCCCTCGTGCGGGGCGAGTGACGCTCGACATCTACGATCTCCACGGCGCGAAGGTCGCCACGCTGGTCGACGAGGAGCTGCCGGGCGGTCCCGTCGAGCGATCGTGGTCGATCCCGAAGGGTCGCGTGCCTGCTGGCATCTACTTCGCTCGCCTCGAAGGACCCGGCGTGTCGTGGAGTGCGAAGGTCGTGGTCGCGCGCTGATCACGCTACGGCTGCCTTGACCCTTCGCGAAGGCGCGCCGTAGGCTTTCGAGGCTTCGGGCCACCACCCGACCCCGTCAGGAGCCCTCCGATGGCGATGCGAACCCGTCCTCGCGGACGGAAGACGCCCACTCATACTTCGCGGCCGACCCGTTCCAAGGCCGCGCCCGCCAGCGCCAACGGCGCCCCGAAGAGCGGCAGCTGGCAGGCTGCCCGCACCGCCTACGACGCGAAGAAGGCCCAATCGAAGGAGCGGCCCGAGCTCTATCCGTTCACCATCTCGGGCATTCCGATCAAGCCGCTCTATACGCCCGAGGATCTGGCCGGCATGGATCTGGGCCGTGACCTGGGGTTTCCCGGCGAATACCCCTACACGCGCGGGATCCACACCACGATGTACCGCGGGCGCATGTACACGATGCGGCAATTCGCCGGCTTCGGAACCCCGCGCGAGTCGAACGAGCGCTACCACTACCTGACCGAGCACGGACAGACCGGTCTTTCGATCGCCTTCGACAACCCCACCATCATGGGTTACGACAGCGACCACCCCAAGGCGCACGGCGAGGTCGGCAAGTGCGGCGTGGCGGTCGATAGCTTGCGGGACATGGAGATCCTGCTCGACGGCATCGACCCTGGAACGATCTCGACCTCGATGACGATCAACGGCCCGGCGGCGACCATGTGGGCGTTCTATCTGGCCAACGCCGAGAAGAAGGGCGTGCCGTTCTCGAAACTCCGAGGAACGATCCAGAACGACATCCTCAAGGAGTACATCGCGCAGAAGTGCTGGTGCTTTCCACCGCGCCCTTCGCTGCGGATCATCGTCGATGGCATCGCCTTCGCCACCAGGCACGTGCCGCAGTGGAACACGATCTCGATCTCCGGCTACCACATCCGCGAGGCGGGATCGACGGCGGTGCAGGAGCTGGCCTTCACGCTGGCCGACGGCTTCACCTATGTCGAGGAGTGCTTGAAGCGCGGGCTGGACGTCGATCAGTTCGCCCCGCGCCTCAGCTTCTTCTGGAACAGCCATCTCGACTTCTTCGAGGAGATCGCCAAGCTGCGCGCCGCGCGCCGCATCTGGGCGCGTCACATGCGCGAGCGCTACGGCGCGAAGAAGAAGGAATCGTGGCTGATGCGCTTCCACACCCAGACCGCCGGTTGCTCGCTGTGGGACAAGCAGCCGGAGAACAACATCGTGCGCACCGCCTACGAAGCGCTGGCGGCGGTGCTGGGCGGCACGCAGTCGCTCCACACCAACTCGATGGACGAGACCATCGCGCTGCCGAGCGACAAGGCGGTCAAGATCGCGCTCCGCACCCAGCAGATCATCGCCCACGAGATCGGGGTGACCGAGACGGTCGACCCGCTGGCCGGGTCCTACTACCTCGAATCGCTCACGAACAAGCTCGAGGAGGAGGCTGAGGACTACTTCCGTCGCATCGGGGCGCTGGGCGGCGTGGTGGCGGGCATCGAGCAGGGTTTCTTCCAGCGCGAGATCGGCCGCGCCGCATACCAGTACCAGCAGGAAATGGAGAGGAAGCAGCGCGTGATCGTCGGCGTCAACGATTACGTCGAGCCCGACGAGAAGCTCGAGATCCCGATCCTCTACATCGGCGAGGAAGCCGAAGAAGAGCAGAAGCGCTCGATCGCCGAGGTGCGCCGCACTCGGGACAACAAGGCCACGAATGCCGCGCTCAAGGCGCTCACGACCGCGGCCGCCAGCGAGCCGGGCGAGAAGAACGTGGTCGAGCACATTCTCGATGCCGCTCGCGCGTACGCGACCGAGGGCGAGATTCGCAACGCGATTCGCGAAGTCTACGGCGACTACACCGAAGGCACGGAGATCTAGATCCGGCGCTCGCAACGTCATGGCGAGCGGATCCTGGTCCGTGAGGTCTGATCCATGAACGGTCTGGTCGCCATCCTCCTGGTCATCGCCGTCGCCGCGCTCGCGTGGTTCCTGCGCCGCGGCTCGGTGGAGCCCGCGGGGAGCGGGGGGGCCACGGAACCCGCGTCGCCGTCCGAGGATCCTTCCGAGGCCAGCGAAGAAGAAGAAGAAGAGATCGAGGAGCTGGCGATCACCTCGGACGGCGTCGTGTTCATCCCGGACGGATACGCGGTGCGAGTGATCCCGCTCGATCCCGCCGAGGTCCAGACTCACCAGGAAGACATCGAAGCCGGAGTGTTTGCGCTCAGTCCGCGCGAGCGTCTCCAGCTCGCCGCGCAGCGCGGAAAGCCCGGCCAGGCCCTCTCGGTGGGGGACTTCACAGGCGCGCGAATCAAGCGCGGCGCCGCCGATGTCGTCCCGTGGCTGCTCGAGACCCTGGGACGCGACGGGGAGTACATGCCGTTCATGTTCGAGACCGAGGACGGCGCGCGGGCGGCGCTGGCGCTGCTCGAAGGACGCAAGATCGTCCGCCGTCCGCTCGACGAAGAAGGCCGGCCGATTCCGCCTTCACCCGAGGATTTCGAAGAAGCCAGGCGGCGTTACGACGAAAGCTGGCAAGCACTGGCCATGGAGCGGGAACCCGGAGACGAGCCGGGACCGCCTTACTCGGATCGCCGTTAGCGCGGCACCTGGCCGCCGCGCACCAAGTCGAGGTGCTTGCGCAGGACCGCGTCCGCGCTGGGCCCCGCCTGGAGCGCCAGCGCCTCCTCGAGAACGGCCACCGCTTCGGCGAAACGGTTGGCGGATGCAAGCGTGGTCGCCAGCGCATCCAGCACCACCGGATCGCGACGCTGACCCTGAGCCGCGGCCTTCTCGAGAAGCGTGATCGCCTGCTCCAGCGCGCCCCGATGGCGCAGTGTGATCGCCACCAGCACCTGGACTCTCGGGTCGCCGGCGAAGCGGCTCTTTCGTCCCGTGGCCTCCGCCCTTTCCATCTGCCTGTCGCGAATCAACGCCTCGATCAGATCCACCTCGGCATCGGCGCCGTGGTCGGGGTGCGCCAATACGGGCTCGAGGGCCGCGATGGCCCCGGCGTAATCGCCGCTGAGCAGGAGCGCGCGGCCCAGGTTGCCGCGCGCCGCAAGGTCGTTGGGATGGAGCTCGATGGCCTGCGCAAAGGCGATCTGCGCTTCGGCAGGCCGTCCGGTATGGACCAGACAGATGCCGAGGTTGTTCCACGCCTCGTGCTGGCCCGCATCGATCGCGATCGCTCGGCGCAACATCGGTTCGGCTTCTTCATAACGACCGTCGTCGAGCGTGATCCGGCCGAGATTGTTCCAGGCGAGCCACGCTTCCGGATTACGGCGCACGGTTTCGGTCCACAGCGTGCGTGAGTCGCGGAAGACGCGCACGCGCTCCCACGAGAGGGCGAGCAGCGTCGACAGGATGGCAGCGACCAGCACGATGCCGGCGCGCTTCCAGAACCGCTCGAGGGTCACGGCGAGCATCGCCAGTCCGAGTCCCGCCATGGCGAGCGGCGCGAGGCTGGCGTGGTACTGGAAGTGATCCGAGACGTCTCCATAGCGAAACCAGAAGATGTCGAAGAATCCCAGCATCGGCCCCAGCATCGCGCTCCAGATCAGCACGGCCGCGGCCGGACCACGGCCGATGCGCCGGTGGAGCAGGAGCAAGGCTGCGAGCACCCCCACCGCTCCCAGTGGAAAGAGCCACATCCACCACGACCCCGGATCGAGCTGCCAGCGGGGATACACGAAGCTCAGGTCGATCGGGAGTGCGAGCTTCGAGGCGTAGAACCACAATGCTCGGCCGGCGAGCAGCACGCGCTGCGCAAGGGTCAGCTCCAGCGGAAGCCGAGAGGTGCCGACGTTCTCGCTCTCGAGGTGGATGGTGAGCAGCGCGAAGAACGCCGCCGCGACCATGAGCGGGGCCAGCGCCCAATCGCGACGGTCCCAGCGGCCGCGCTTCCACCAGCTGATGATCAGCAGCGCGACCGGCACCGTGACCGTCACCGATTTGGAGAGCAGCGCCATCGCGAACCAGACATAGGAGATCACCAGCTGCCCGGTTCGACCGGCCCGGCTCGCGTCCTCGGTCAGCCCAGCCCAGCGCAGCCAGGCCAGCGCGCTCGCCAGCGCGAAGGCGAGCGAGAGCGTGTTCTTCATCTCGGTGATCCACGCGACGGATTCGACATGAACAGGGTGGACGACGAACAGCAGGGCCCCAACCCACGCGGCCCGGTTCGGGAGCCGCAATTGCACGAGCAGTCGCCAGAAGAGGAACGCGTTCAGCGCATGGAGGAGGATGTTGACGGCGTGAAAGCCGATGGGGTTCAGGCCCCAGAGCTTGTGCTCGAGCCAGAAGACCGTGTGGAGGATGGGGTAGTACTGCTGGATGGCGTGCGGGTCGAGCCAGATGGAGGACAGCCCGCTCCAGGCGAGGACCGGCGCACACGCGGTGACGTTGGCGTCGTCATCCCACAGCCAGCTGCTGCCCAGCGCGCGGGCATACGTCAGGAACGCGATCCCGAGGAAGAGTAAGGGCGCGAGCCATGGGAGAGCGGGCGGCCGTGGATGGGCGAGCCCGTGCGGTCCAGGCATGAGGGAGAAGATAGCTCCCCGGCTCGCCGGCGCACGAGCCCCGCGTCTGGAGAAGAGAACCGTCAGGGTGCTATGGTCCCGCCTCTCGATTTGGCGGAGGCGAACGCAATGGCGCGCAAGATTCGTGTGCTGGTAGGTAAGCCCGGTCTCGATGGCCACGACCGTGGCGCCAAGGTGGTCGCGGCCGCGTTGCGTGACGCCGGCATGGAGGTCATCTACACCGGACTCCATCAGTCCCCGGAGCAGATCGTCGAGGCGGCGCTGCAGGAAGACGTCGACGTGGTCGCCTTGTCGATCCTCTCCGGGGCTCACATGACGCTCTTTCCGGAAGTGCTCGAGCTGATGGAGAAGCGTGGCCTCGGCGACCGGCTCTTGACCGGTGGCGGAATCATTCCGCCGGAAGACATGGATGCGCTCGCCAGGATGGGCGTCGGCCGGCTGTTCGGTCCGGGCACGTCCACGCAGGACATCGCGGTCTACATCCGCGACTGGTTCGTGAACGAGCACGATGACGCGCCGCGGAAGGCCGCGTCGGCTCGAAAGGC
This sequence comes from Candidatus Eisenbacteria bacterium, assembly GCA_035712145.1. Taxonomy (NCBI): domain Bacteria; phylum Candidatus Eiseniibacteriota; species Candidatus Eiseniibacteriota bacterium. Next base: position 42,332 of record DASTBI010000190.1, read on the forward strand.
CGCGTCGGCTCCAAAGGCCGCGTCGGCTCGAAAGGCGAAGCCGAGATCGAAGCTAGCCCAGACCAAGCCGCGCCCCTCGAAGAAGAAGGGCGCGCGCAAGAAGGCGCTTCGCTAGCTCCTCAGCGCATCACGACGACCGGCGCGGTCGTCACTTCACCATCGCGGCGCGTCACGACTCGGTAGACACCTGGCCGCACCCGCTGTCCCTGATCATCGAGCAGATTCCAGCTCCATGCTGGTTCTCCCGCAGCCTGAGACGAGTGGTCCGCAAGTCGGCGCACGCGGCGTCCATTCACGTCGAGGATCTCGATCGAAACGTCCGCCGCCGAGGGCAGGCGCAAACGGACGGTGGCGGAGGCGAACGCCGGATTTGGATGAACACTCAGGCGTCCGACCTCCGGCGCCGGAGGCTCGGGAACATCCGCGGTGGGAGCGCCAACGATGTGCTGGCCCAGGATACGAAAGCTGTCCCCGAGCGGAGGGATCCGGTAGTCCGACCAGAAGGCGAAGACTCCGTCCGGCCAGTCGAAGACCAGTGACAAGCCGTCCTGGTTGTATTCGTCAGGACTGCCGGGCGCGATCTCGACTCCATGAGGTCCCCACCCAGGGTAGTCGGCTCCATTGGGCAGCACGTGGTGGATGTTGAGTCGCTCCACGCCATCCCGTCGCTCCGTCCAGACGACGAAAGCGCCACTCTGGCCATCGTAGTTCGTCAGCGGGTGGTCGGCGTACGCCCCGGGGTGGCTGAGGACTCGACCATCGGCAGGCCAACCTGGCGCGATCGAGCCGTTCAGCCCCCAATGTTGAATCCGCATTTGCGGCGAACCCAGTTCAAAGCTCATGAACACCACCAGTGCACCACCGGCGAAGTCGGGGACCATGTGGAAGTCTCCGACGCCGAGTTGCGTGCTGGTCGCAGGCGCTCCGCCCGCTGGCCAATCAGGGTCGAACTCGCCGCTGCTCAGAATGTGGCGCGCATAGACTTGGTAGTTGCTCTCACCGGGCTTGGCCTCGCGAAACGCCACCACTGCGCCGCCGATTCCGTCGCTGCCAATACTCGGCGCTCTCCAGGTGGTGAGCGGTGTGCCAGTGCTCTGGACCAGGATCCCATCCGGGTTCCATCCGGGTGCCAGGCTCCCATCCTCGAGAAAATGTTGTGCTCGGTAATCGGTGACGGAAAAAGGTGGCTCGAGAATCCCACGGTATTCGTCCCAAACCAGGAGTACGCCTCCCGCATTGTCCGAAACCATCGCCGGCGTGGGGAACGCGAAGCTCTGGCCGACGATGAGCCCTTCGCTGGGCGTTCCGATCGAGCCATTGGCCAGAACGTGGTGAAGGCGGATCTGAAGTGGGGTCGTCCCGACGGTCCCGGTCATGCTCATGACGAAGACCCCATCCGAGAAGTCGGAGACCACGGTGGTCGGGCTGTACGGATTGGCTTGCACGCCGAGGACGACGCCGGAAGCGGGCCAGCCGGGTGCGGGCGACCCGTCCGAGTCCAGCCGAGTCAGACGGACCCGAGCGAGAATGGAGTCGGTGGACCCTTCGATCCATGAAACAAAAGCGCCGCCGGTGAGGCCGTGAGTCAGCGCCGGACTCGACTGAGCGACGGCGACCGCGGGCGTGATCGCGAGCCCACTGGCCGGCCAGCCCCCGGCAGGACTTCCTGAAGCCGTGACCCGTTGAACGAAGATCCTCGAGGGCTCGGTTCGCGAATCCTTCCATGCCACGAAGGCGCCGCCGGCGGCGTCGATGGCCGCAACGCCAGAGCGCCAGAGATTGGCCGTGGTTCGCTCGCCGGGGCCCGTGGCGATGGGGACGCCCGAGATGCCCCAGTCGGATGCGCTGACATGCACGGGAAACGACAAGAGGAGAATCGAAGCGAAGAGGAGAGTTGGCCTCGGATTCATTGGGGGAGTCCTCCTGTTTCGGCCGCCATTATGATCCGGACGGGCGAACGGCGTTTCAAGTACATCCTGCAGTCCGGAGCCGGTTTCAAATGGGTGGTAGCATGCCTCCGTGGCCCATCTCGTCGCGCTGAATGGAAGCCCGGTTCGTGGCAGCAGCATCGATCTGTTGCTCGGACAGGTGTGCGAAGGATTTCGTGAAGGAGGAGGCGAGGCCGAGCAGGTCTACTGCAACGAGCTGTGGGTCAAGCCCTGCCAGTCCTGCGGCCCCGAGCCCACGAGCGGCTATTGCATCTTCCACGACGACATGGACCTGATCTTTCCGAGGCTCGAGCGTGCGCATGCCGTCGTCGTGGGAAGCCCGATCTACTTCGACGCGGTGAGCGCCCAGCTCAAGCTCGTGATCGATCGCTGCAACTGCATCACGATGCTGATGCGCGACGGGACCTTCCGGCCGCGATGGGCGCGCACGCGACGCGGCGCGTTCGTGACCACCAGCGGTCCGCGGCAGCGCTACGACATGGCGGAGCGCTGCGTCCGCGGGTTCTTCAAGTGGATCGGGGTGAAGTGGGAGGAGACGCTGGCGTTCGTTCACGAGGACAATGACGTTGGCAGCGTCGCGGCTCGCGCGCCCGAGCTCCTCGAGCGCGCTCATGCCCTTGGCCGGCGACTCGCCCAGAGCCCGCCACTCATCCCGACCCCCGTCGCCGAAGGCTGAAGCAGACCCCCAAGTACTCAGCCGAGCCCTTCGAGCGTCCCAATCAGCGATTGGAGGTCTTGCGCCACGGGCCTATCATTTCCATGACATCCAGCTCCATCCCCAAGGAGGCATCTCATGACCTGCTCCCCACGAGCGCTCCTGCGGTCCGTGCCCCTCCTCACTTCCTGCTACCTCGCTCTCGCTTCCGGCTTGCTCGTGTCGCGCGCCGACGCGGGGGTCTTCGAGAACGGCGCGATCCTGAGTCGCATCACCGGCTCGGTGACCGAGCTGGCGACCGGTGACCTCGATGGGGACGGGCACATCGATGTGGTCATCGATGACGCCGCGCTGGCCAAGGTCCAGCTCCTTCGCGGCCTGGGCAATGGGCACCTCGAATTCGCGGGAGAGGCGTCGACGGGTCCCAGTCCCGGCCCCCTGGCCGTGGGCGATCTGAACGGCGATGGGCGCGCCGACGTAATCGTTACGAACCGAGGCGCCGCCTCGCTGTCGGTCGTGCTGTCGCTCGCCGCGGGATTTCAGTCACAGCCGGTTTCGCTTCCGGGTGTGCCGGCGCAGGCCCAGCTGACGGATCTTGACGACGACGGCAGCCGCGACATCCTGGTGGCCCTCACGTCGCCGGCCGAGCTCGGATGGTTGCGGGGAAATGGCAACGGCACGTTCCAACCCTACGTCATGCTTTCATCGATCTCGCAGGGAACGCCGCGCCAGGTCGAAGTGGCGGATTTCGATGCCGACGGCGACCTCGACGTCGCTGTTCTCGCCATGTCGGGTCTTTTCCCCACGGTGCTGGTGGGTTTGGACACCGGGAGCGGCCTGAGTCCCCTCATCGCGCTCCCGAGCGGCCAGCCCGGCGGACCCGGACCGATGCGCATCAACCCGAGGGGCCAGTTCGGAGTGCCCGAGGTGTGCCTGTTCGATCTCGGTCCCATCCTCGGGCCGGGGGGCTTTCGCGGCGCCCCTCGCTACTTTTCCTGGCGCTGGGACGGTCAAAGCTTCGTTGGCGGTGTCGCCGGTTTTCATTCCAGTCTGCCGGTCAGCTCCGCGTTTCGAATCATGGAGCTGAACGGACAGGGCGTCGGGGACTTCGTGATCGGCACCGACATCTACTGCATCGTTCCGCAAATCGGGGCCTGGAGCAGCAATCCCACATTCGGTGGTCCGGGGCTCGCGGCGGCGGACATGAACGGCGATGGAAAGGCCGATCTGGTGGGCGCCAGCTGCCAGGCCGTGTCCGTGTCACTCCTGACGCCCGTCGGCGATTACACGATCGAGAGCGGAGGAGGTGCCGGCTACAAATTCCCCATTTTCAAGACCCCATCCACATCGTTTGTGGTAGGAGAGCTGGACGAGGACGCTCACCTCGATGCGGCGCTGGTCCGTGGTGACTCGCTATGGCTCCGCACGGGATCGGCTGCCGGCACTTTCTCGTCAGCGACCCTGATCCCGATCTCGACCCCGATGCCGCGCCCGCTGCGCCTCGCGGATATCAACGGCGACGGGCGACTCGATCTCGTCGCCATCCTTGCCCAGAGCAGCAGCGACAGCCGGGTGGTGGTGGTTCCCAACGGAGTCGGGACCACCTTTGGCACACCCGTGAGCACGCCGGTGCCCAGTCTCGTCGGGGCCTTCGGAGTCGGGGACGCGAACGGCGATGGAAGAGCCGATGTCCTGGTCGACGACTTGGACATGGTGCGGGTGTTGAAAGGCAACGCGGACGGGACACTCACGGAGACGTGGAGCCGCGCCTTGGGCGATCTCTTCCGTGGGCTTCGTTTCGCGGACCTCGACCGGGACGGCGCGCTCGATCTCGTGCTTGCCGGTCTCGATGGCGGGATCACGTCCGCGCATGGGAATGGCGATGGCACCTTCGCCGATCCCGTGAGCTTCAACGGTCCGCTCACGACCGGAGATGTCATCGGGGTAGGCGACCTCGACCGAGACGGCGTCGAGGACGTATGCATCGGGACGGAAACAGGCTTGGTCTCGATGAAGGGCCTCGGCGGCGGCGCACTGGGACCGCCCGTCCTCACCTTCGCCTCTCAATATGTCCTGCTCGACGAGTTCGGAGACGTCGATTACGACGGGATCCCCGACGCGATCATTCGCCGCAGCGGTGGTGCGTGCAGTGCGCCGCTCGAGGTGGCGCGTGGGCTGGGCGACGGAACGTTCGAACTCGAAGGTGTGTACCTGCGCGGCTTTGCCGATGAAGTCGTGCTCGCGCCGCTCGAGGACGCCACGCTGGATCTCCTCTTCTCGACCCGATTCACCGTTGCCGAGTTCTCGGTGTTGCGCAACGTCACTCCGGTTCACTCCATCACGGCGTCGGCCGCCGCCGGGGGCTCGATCACCCCATCCGGCACGGTTCCCGTCGCGGAGGGGGCCGACCGGCAGTTCCAGATCGTGCCGGCCCAGAACTTCGGCATCCTGGACGTGCTCGTGGACGGCGTCTCGGTCGGGGCGGTCAGCTCCTACACGTTCGAGGATGTCAGCGCCGACCACACGATTCACGCGACGTTCATCGCCTCTACGCTGGTCGAAGTGGATTTCGGAATTGATCGAATTCGCCTGGGCGGAAACCATCTCGGTCACGCCGTGCCAACCTACATCGAGCCGGCCGGTCCCGAGACGCCGGCCGACATCGTGGCCGCCAGCATTCGGCTCAACGGCGTGGTGAGCATCGATCCCTCGTTCACGCCGGTGATCGGAGACCACGATCGGAATGGCATCTCCGATCTCGAGGTCCAATTCCGCCGCGAGGACCTGGATCCCATCCTGCCTGCCGGAGACGCGGTTCCGGTCCATATCAACGGCGCGTTCACGGGCGGTGGACTCTTCCATGGAAGCGACGTCGTCGCGGTGAGACGTCCCAAGATCCATGTGCCGCGCGGCAACTCGTCGGTCGTGGCGGGCACCGAGATCGTGGTCGAGTACGAGCTCCTCGAGGGCGCCAACTGGGTCGCCCTGCTGCACTCGATGGACGACGGAGCGACCTGGACGCTGGACGCGACCGAGCAGCAGAACGACGGCACGCTCCTGTGGCATGCACCCAACGCCGTCAGTCAAGCGGCGCGCCTCGCCATCGCGCAGGTCGAATCGGGCTCCCAAGCGGATCCCGAAGTCATCGGGGTGCTCGCTGTGAGCGAGGCGTTCCAAATCACTTCGCTGGTGGGCGTGCCCGAGATTCCCTCGGCGCTCGAGCTCGCTGCCATCCTGCCCACGCCGAGTCGCGGTGTGGCGAACATCGGCTTCGCGCTGCCTCGCACCGGTCGGGTGAGGCTCGACGTGCTCGATCTGGCGGGCCGGCGAGTCACCACCCTGCACGAGGGTTCGCTCGAGGCAGGCCGACACCAGCGAGTGTGGAAGGGCGAGCGCACGACCGGTGGCCTGGCGCCTGCCGGCGTCTACCTGGTTCGTCTGTGGACCGAGCAAGGCGAGCGGGTTCGCCGAGTGGTGTGGATGCGTTGAGTTACTGGACGTAGCGGCGGCGGAGCGCCTCGTAGGTCGTAACGACTCCGCTCGCCTCGAGTCCGTCTCCCGCGTTGGCGTGGGACGCGGAAACCTGCACGAGGTCTTTGACCGCGCGCAGGGTCGTGGCGGCGCGATCGGCGCTGGCGAAGGCCGCCCTGGCGCCGGACTCGTCTCCCGCGCGCTCGCGTTCGGCAGTGCGGATCAACCCGATATAGAAGGTGAGCATCGCCTCTCCATAGATGAAACGCCGTGATTCATCCTCGAGGCGCGCGCGCTCGATGCGATCGCGGGCAAGCGACCGTGCGCGATCGAGCGCCGCCCGTGCGTTCGTCACCGCGCGCTCGATCTCATCGAGATCGGGGCCGTCATTGGTGGCGGACCGCGTCTCCTTCGACTGGAGATGCCGCAGAGGAAAGACAGGCGCCTCGGGATGAGTCAGCCGTCCTCCTGCGCTCGTGCCATAGACGCCGGCGCAATGCTGCAGGGCCAGGATGTTGGCGCTCGCGATCTCGAGCCAGCGCAGGTGCTCGAGCATCGCGTCCGCCGACGCCGGGAAGTAGCCGCGGGCGAAGCGAGCGATCAGCGAGTCCACGTTCTGGTCGGAGTTCCACGCGAGCCGCGAGATCAGATGGTGATTCAGTGTCCAGGCGCCCCACAGGCGAGTCGGCGCGTGCATGTACTCGAATCGCTCGAGCCGTGTCTCGCGGGTGTAGGTCGCGAGATCGGCCGCCATGACGTGCGGAAAGATCAGGGGGAGGGACTTGAAGGCGCCCACGTTGAAGTACTCGCAGACGCCCAGCGACACTCCGCGCGGTCCCGTGGCCCACTGGGTCCAGCCCACCCATGCCCGGTAGAGCCTGCGGTTGACCTCGGTGCACGTGGAGTCGGCCAGCGCGTGCGCGTAACAGCGGAAGTAAGGACAGAACGTCACCTGCACACCGGCGAGGTCGCCTTCAGGGGATCGCGTCGGTGGAGGCAAGGTCTCGTGGTAGGCGATGGTCGATACTTCGACCGCGCGGGTCAGCGCCCCACGGGCCCTCGCGTCACGCACCGCGCGGGCCACGTCGGCCAGCACCGTGAGCCAGCGATCGGTCGGTGCTCCCTGCGCGGCGCACAGGTCACATTCACACCACCGGCCCATGTCGAGTGGCCATACCTCGAGAACGTCCACGTGCCGGAGAGACCCGCCGATCAGCGAGCCGGCGATCGCCTCCGCCAGCGCCCGCCGCGCCTCGGCGTTCGAGGTGCAGAAATTGTCGCCCGACTCGCCACGGATGTCGGGACTGCGTCGCCCGCCGTGGAGCCCGTACCACTCGGGGTGCGAGGAGAAATACCGCGCGGGAGAGAGGAAGTCGGATTGGATCGTGTGGCCGCCCCCGGTGAGCTTGATCGCGAGCCTCTTCATCCATGGGATGAGCGCCGTGTCGGCGGATGTCCATTGATTCATCCGATTGCGCGCCATCCACAGGATGAATTCGAAATTCCCGCGCGGCTCGAATGCCCAGAAACCGCGGATCGGCACCGCCGGCGACGCGGACCGCTCCAGCTTTCGCGGCCATGCTCTTGCAGCCCCGGGCTGGACGACATGCTGCTCCACGGGATGGGCGGCGTCGCGTTCGAAGTGGCCCGGGAACGTCGTTCCGAGCTGCTCGAGCAGGTCATAGGTGCCGGCCAACACGCCCGCGCGATCCTGGCCGACGATCGTGATCAGCCGCCGGCCTCGCTGCTCGGTGGACCGGGTGCGGAATGAGCCGGCTTCCGCGCGTGTCGAATCCACCTTCAACACGATCGCGTCGCCCGTATCGGGAAGCGTCGGCGCCACTCGGACCGAGCTGAAAGGCAACGCGAAACAACCAGGCAGTGCCTCCTGCAGCTCTCGCGCGGCAAAGCCGAGAGTGCTGGCGTCGTCGTCGCGGTGATCGGTGTCCGCCCAGTTCACATGCGCAAGGGGCGAAGCCGCTTCCTCCACCGAGGCGAAGGGCCCGGGATCGGCCACGATCGTCACTGCGGTGACCGGCCGTTCCGAGCTTCCGCAGCCGGCGAGCATCCCCCAAGCGGCCGCGCAGATCGCGAGGGCCAGGTGCGTGCGAGTCATGACGGCGGAGTCTAACCGAGGCCGTTCACGCGACATCGCGCGCTTGTCTCGGGAGCGCTTTGCCGTCATAGTCTTCGGCCCAAGTCCAGACCACTCTTGCTCCCTCCACCCCGGAGTTCGGCGGCCCGTTCCATGATCTGCCTGCGAGAAGAGCATCATCAGGTCCGTGAGATGGCCCGCAAGTTCGCGGACGAAGTCCTGGCGCCGCGCGCTCGGGAAATCGACGAGAAGGAAGAATTTCCCGCCGACATCGTGAAGCAGATGGGCGAGCTGGGTTTCATGGGCCTGCCGTATCCCGAGCGTTACGGCGGCGCCGGACTCGACACGCTCTCCTACATCATCGCGGTCGAGGAGATCTCGAGAGTCTGCGCGTCCACCGGCATCACGCTCGCCGCTCACGTCTCGCTCGGATGCGGACCGGTCTTCGGGAGCGGATCCGAGGAGCAGAAGATCAAGTTCCTCACCCCGATGGCAAAGGGCGAGGTGATCGGCGCCTTCGGCCTCACCGAGCCGGGCGCCGGCTCCGACGCCGCCGGAACCCGCACCACCGCCGTGAAGGTGCCCGGCGGCTGGAAGGTGAACGGCGAGAAGATCTACATCACCAACGGCAGCGTCGCGAAGTACGTCACCCTCACCGCGGTCACCGAACCGGGCATCGGGCCCGATGGGATCTCCGCGTTCATCGTCGATACCTCGACCAAGGGTTATCGCGCGGGCCCGCGCGAGAAGAAGATGGGCCTCCGCGGCTCCGACACGGTGGCGATCTACTTCGAGGACTGTTTCATTCCCGACGAGAACCTGCTCGGCGACCCGCGCGGCGGCTTCAAGGCCTTCATGCGCACGCTGACCGGGGGCCGCATCTCGATCGGCGCCATGTCGCTCGGCATCGCCCGCGGGGCGCACCAGCACGCGGTCGCCTACGCCAAGCAGCGCCGCCAGTTCAACCAGCCGATCGCCAATTTCCAGGCGGTGCAGTTCATGCTCGCCGACATGGCCACCAAGATCGAGGCGTCGCGGCTCCTCATCTATCACGCCGCCCTGCTCAAGGACGCCGGCAAGAGCTTCGTGAAGGAAGCCTCGATCGCCAAGCTGTTCGCGAGCGAGGCCGCGAACTGGATCACCGACAAGGCGATCCAGATCCATGGCGGCATGGGCTACATGCGCGAAGTGCCGGTCGAGCGCATGCACCGCGACGCGAAGCTGATGGAGATCGGTGAGGGCACCAGCGAGATCCAGCGCATGGTGATCGCCCGCGAGATCCTTTCCGGGACCTGATCGTCCCGCCTCCGTCGAACGGCACCGTGCTCTGGGCGGCCTCCCACTCTCTCGAACCCGATCCGGTGGCCGCCGTGGAGCAGGCCGCTGCCCGGGTGGTCGAAGGCCTGGGACCCGGACCGGTGGATCTGGCGATGGTGTTCTTCACGCGCCACCTGGCGACGCCTCCCGAGGCGGTCCCCGACACGCTGCTGCGCGCGCTGTCGCCGCGGTGCAGGATCGGGGTGAGTGCGAAGGCCGTGGTGAGCACGGATCGCGAGATCGAGCAGGGGCCCGCGCTGACGCTGATCGCCGCGCGGCTTCCCGGGGTCGAGGTGAATCCATTCATCCTGGACGCCCCGACGTGGGGCGAAGCGATCGAAGATCCGCTCGAGTTCGCGCGCCATACGCGCGGGCTGGAGCGCGCCGAGGTGGTGCTCCTGCTGGGCGACCCCTTCTCGCTCGACATCGAGCGCGCATTGCGAGCCTTCAACCGCCACGCGCCCGGCGTGCGCGTGGTGGGCGGCATGGCGAGCGCGGGCGTGCGGCCGCACTCCAACGTGCTGGTGCTCAACGACTGGACTGCGCACGAGGGGGGCGTCGCGGTGGCGCTGCGGGGCGCGCTGCGGGTGGACGTCGTGGTGTCGCAGGGATGCCGTCCGATCGGTCCGCCGCTCGCGGTCACGCGCGCCGAGCAGAACATCATCCTCGAGCTCGACGGCCAGCCCGCGCTCGAGCGCACGGAGCAGGTGCTCCGCTCGCTGCCCGAGTCCGAGCACACCCATCTGAAGCACGGCCTCTACATGGGACGGCCCGCGCGTGGCGCCGCCGCGGGCCGCGGCGACTACTTGATCCGCAACCTGCTGGGCGCCGATCGTGATCGCGGCGCGATCGCGGTCGGCGACCGGGTCGCCGAGAAGGAGCAGGTGCGCCTGCACGTGCGCGACGCCGCGATCGCGCGCGAGGATCTCGAGATGCTGCTCTCGCCGCAGGCGTTCGATTCCAAGGCGCACGCGGCGCTGATGTTCTCGTGCAATGGACGCGGCAAGGCTTTCTTCGGAGAGCCGCATCGCGACATCGGCACCCTGCAGGAGGCGCTCGGGGGGCCGGTGCCGATCGCCGGGTTCTTTGCCGCGGGAGAGATCGGGCCGATCGGTGACCACAACCACCTGCATGGTCAGACCGCCAGCATCGCGATCTTTCGTCCGCGCGAGTCTTACTCGAAGAGCTCGGGGTAGCGCTTCTCCAGCTCGCGCTCACGCTTCGCGCGCTGGGCGAGCCGTGGCTCGCACCGGCCGGGACTGCCCACTTCCTCCGCCGCCTCCAGGCACATCCAGGCGAGCACCGGCTGGTATGAGCGCATGTAGAGGTCTGCCAGGTCGAGCCAGCCGGCCGCCATGCACGGATTGCCGCCCAGCGCCCCCATCATGAGATAGGCCGCGAGATCGTAGTGGTGCGTTGCGATGCGAGCCCGGCCACGCAGGTAATCGAGCACGTAGGCCCGCTCGAGTCCCGAGCCGTTCACGCGATCGAGCCTTTGCAGCGCCGCGGCGGCGCTCGCGGAGTCGCGCCATGCCAGTCCCGCGCGGCATGCGGCAATGGCGGAGTCGCCTCGGACGCGCCGCTCGATCTCGCGCGACCAAGCGGAGTCCCGCTCGCAAGCCCCCATCACGCGCTCCGCACGCGCCAGCGCCGCTTCGAGGAAACGCCCCGAATCGAGCGCGGCTGCTTCGAACCGCTGCGACTCCGGGACCCAGTCGCCGAGGCCCTTGCAGCTCTTGCACCCGGCAAGCCGCTGGTCGAGCTCGCGGTACCGCGGATCATCGAGGTCCAGTCGTTTCGCCATCGCCGCCGGATCGTTGGCTTCGGGAGCCGAGGCGATGCGCACCAGGCGGAGCATCACGACGGTCTCCTGGTTGAAATCCCGATAGCGATAGATGATCTGCCGCGGGACCTTCCCGAGACGCATCAAGGCGCGGCGCGCGTCCGGATGGATATTGGCCTGGAATGCCAGATAGCGATCGAACATGTGCGCGCGGCCGGGCGCGAAGGCGGTGTCGGTCGTCATCGCTTCGAGGCTCACGCGGCCGTTGATCCAGACCGTCAGACGGCCGTCCCGGACGGAGTCGGCGAGCGTCTCGCGGCGGCCGCGGCTCTTGGGAGGCGCCTGAATCGAGAACAACGCCTCCATCTCGAGCACCGAGGGCTCGGTTCCCGGACGGGCCTTCTCCATCCGCCGTCGCGTGGCGAGCCGCTCCTGGAGCTCCATTTCCTTGAAGGCGACGAAGGAGTGAAGTGACCAGTCGCTGTAGACCTGATCGCGAGTGTTCACCCGCTGAACCCGCTTGCGCGCGAAGTCGTAGATCCACACCGAGGTTGGCTCGTAGGCGACCAACCGATGGTCGCCGAGCGCCACCATGACCTCGCTCCTCGTCGAATCGACGACGACCGGACCGCCCTGCGAAGGTGGTCTCAAGGTGGAGGTCCGCGAGAGCCGCTCGAACACGAGCACGGACTCCTCGGAGCGGGCGGAGGCGCTGCAGAGCGACGCAACGATCACGAGCGACGCGAGCCGCGCGCCGCGAGCCAATGACAATCGGACCTCGGAGATCGAGACGGGAACGAGCGCCGGTCCGAGAGTCGAGTTCGAAGGGCGCTCGAGGGAGCGGAAGACGGGACAGCATACAGGCTCGGCGCGTGATTCCCCAGTGCCTCGGGCTTGGTGTAGTATGCGTTTCTCTCGCCGGTTGCTCGATACCCGTGCCCGGGAGGCCCCGGCTCCGCCCAATCCTATCCACGAGTGCTCCCATGACCTCTTATCCGGAAGTCTTCGTCGTCGGAGCAGCCCGCACTCCGATCGGCCGTTTTCTCGGCGGGCTTTCACCTCTCAAGGCTTCGGATCTCGGCGCCATCGCGATCCGCGAGGCCATGAAGCGAGCTTCCGTCGCCGGCGACCAGGTCGACGAGGTGCTGATGGGCCACGTGGTGCAGGGCGGTCAAGGCCAGGCGCCCGCGCGCCAGGCCCAGATCAAGGCCGGCATCGACCCCAAGGTGGGCGCCGTCACCATCAACAAGGTGTGCGGCTCGGGGCTCAAGGCGGTGATGATGGGCGCCCAGGCCATCAAGGCGGGCGATGCGCACTGCATCGTGGCCGGCGGCATGGAGAGCATGAGCACGGCGCCGCATTACTTGTTCAGCGGCCGCACCGGCCAGAAGCTCGGCGACACGGTGATGAAGGACGGTGTCGTGATGGACGGCCTCTGGTGCTCGTTCAACGACTGCCACATGATCGAGCTTGCCCAGTACACCTTCGAGAAAGCGGGCCTCTCGCGCGGCGAGATCGACGAGTTCTCGGCCTCGAGCCACCAAAAGGCGGCTCGGGCCTGGGCGGAATGTCACTTCTCGAAGGAAGTGGTGCCCGTCTCCATCCCGCAGCGGAAGGGTGATCCGGTGGTGATCGGGAAGGATGAGTCCATCCGTCCGGAGAGCACTCCAGAAACGCTGGCCAAGCTGCCCGCGGTGACGCGTGACAAGGGTGGCGCCATCACCGCCGGCAACGCGCCGGGACTCAACGACGGCGGCGCCGCCGTGATCCTGATGAGCGGCGAGCGCGTGAAGCAGAGCGGAGCCAAGCCGCTCGCTCGCGTGATCGCGTATGCCACCGGGGGCGGCGAGCCCAAGGACCTCTTCTTCGCTCCGGTCGATGCGGTCGAGAAGCTCTTGAAGAAGATGGGCGTCAAGATCGGACACTTCGACCTCATCGAGGCCAACGAAGCCTTCGCCGCCCAGGCGATCGCCGACGGCAAGGCCCTGGGCTGGGACTGGGATCGCGTCAACGTGAACGGTGGCGCGGTCGCGCTCGGCCATCCGATCGGCGCGTCCGGGGCGCGCGTGCTGGTGACGCTGCTCCACGCACTCGAGCAGCGTGGCAAGAAGACCGGCATGGCGACGCTCTGCCTCGGGGGTGGCAACGCCGTGGCGCTCGCGGTGGAGCGCGCTTGAGCACGCAGACGGCGCCGGTGGCAGCGGGAGCTTCGAGCCAAGTGAGCCGTGTGGCCGTGATCGGCGGCGGCGTCATGGGGAACGGCATCGCCCAGGTGTTCGCCACCTCGGGGTTCGACGTGGAGCTCATCGACGTGAAGCCGGAGCTGGTCGACCGCGCGCTCTCCAGCATCGCCAAGAGCCTCGAGCGCGTGGCCAAGAAGCAGGGCTGGGGAACCGATCAGGCCCCGGCGATCCTGCGGCACATCCACGGGGGCACCGCGATCGACGCCGCCGCGAGCTGCGGTGTGGTGGTCGAAGCGGTGAGCGAGGACGCCGGGCTCAAGCGCAAGGTGTTCCAGTCGCTCGATGGAATCGCTGCGAAGGACGCGATCCTCGCCACCAACACGTCCAGCATCTCGATCACCGAGATCGCCGCCACCACCGGCCGGCCGGACCGAGTGATCGGCATGCACTTCATGAACCCGGTCCCGGTGATGCCGCTGGTCGAGGTGATTCGCGGGCTGGCCACGAGCGATGACACCTACGCGGTCGTCGCCGATCTGTGCCAGCGGCTGGGCAAGACTGCGGTCGAGGTCAACGACTACCCCGGCTTCGTCTCGAATCGCGTGCTGATGCCGATGATCAACGAGGCCGTCTTTTGCCTGATGGAAGGCGTTGCCAGCCGCGAGGCCATCGACTCGGTGATGAAGCTCGGCATGAACCACCCGATCGGGCCTCTGGCGCTTGCCGACCTGATCGGCCTCGATACCTGCCTGAGCATCATGGAAGTGCTTCACGACGGGCTGGGTGATTCCAAGTACCGGCCCTGCCCGCTGCTTCGCAAGATGGTCCGCGCCGGGTATCTGGGCCGCAAGACCGGGCGTGGCTTCTACGAATACACGAGCTGAAACCGTGAGCTCCGAGACGCTCGTCACATCCACCAGTCCTGCGTTCGATCTCAGCGAAGACCAGCAGGCGGTCCGCGAGATGGTCCGCGACTTCGCCGAGAGCGAGATCCGCCCGATCGCGGCCGAGATCGACGAGACCCACGAGTTCCCCGCCGAGACCACCCGCAAGATGGGCGAGCTCGGACTCATGGGCCTGTTCGTTCCCGAGGTCTACGGTGGCGCGGGGATGGACTACGTCTCCTACGTGATCGCGATCGAGGAGCTGTCGCGCGTGTGCGCCAGCCATGGGGTGATCTGCTCGGCGCACAATTCGCTCGTCAACTATCCCATCCTCGCCTACGGCACCGAGGCGCAGAAGCAGAAGTACCTGACGCGGCTCGCCAAGGGGGAGTGGATCGGCGCTTATTGCCTCACCGAGCCCAATGCCGGGAGCAACGCGGCCAACCAGCAGACGCGCGCGCGCCGTGATGGCGATCACTGGATTCTGGACGGAACCAAGCTGTTCGTGACCAACGCCGGACCGTCGCAAGTGCTGGTGGTGTACGCCTCCACCGATCCTGCGCTCGGCTCGAAGGGAATCTCGGCATTCATCGTCGACGCCGACACTCCCGGAGTGACCAAGGGCAAGAAGGAGAAGAAGCTCGGCATCCACGCCTCCGACACGCGGGAGATCGCGCTTGCCGGCGCGCGCGTGCCGCACGAGAACCTGCTGCGCGAGCCCAACAAGGGCTACAGCGTCGCCATGGCCACGCTGGGCGGCGGCCGCATCGGAATCGCGGCGCAGGCGCTGGGCATCGCGCAGGCGGCGTTCGAGGCCGCGGTTCGCTATGCCGGCGAACGCCGGCAGTTCGATCGTCCGATCGGCGAGTTCGACGCCATCCGCCACATGCTGGCCGACATGGCCGTCGAGGTCGATACCGCGCGGCTCCTCACGTACCAGGCCGCGTGGCTTCGCGATCAGGACCGCCACCACGTCAAGGAGGCGTCGCTCGCGAAGTGGCACGCGTCCGAGGCCGCCACGCGCTGCGCGCACCTGGCCATCCAGGTGCACGGCGGCTACGGATATCTCACGGAGTTCACGGTGGAGCGCCTGTGGCGCGACGCCCGCATCACCGAGATCTACGAAGGCACGACCGAAGTCCAGAAGATGGTGGTCGCGGCACAGGTTCTCAAAGAGCACGCGCCGTCCGCCGGCTCGTGAAAGGGAGGAAGGGATGACTCGACCGGTGCGCCCCGTGGCGCTCGTGATCCTGACCGCAGCCATGATCTATCCCGGCATCACCATGCTGTTCCAGGGCGGCTATCCGTTCGTCAGCGGGGATTACTTCAATCTGGTCGGCGACCCCGGCGTCTGGACGGTGTTTCTCGGACGGTTCGGCGTGTCGCCGCTCGTGGTGAACAGCATCAAGGCCATCATCGGATTGATGTGGATCGGTGGTGTGCTCGGCCTGTGGGCGGGGGACTGGAAGGCGTATCCGCTGGCGCTCGGCGCGGCGCTCATCTCGCTGCTCTACCCGGGTGGTGGCATGGTGATGGCCGGCCTGGCGGTGGTTTGCCTGATCTTCTTCCGCGAGAACCCAGACGAGGTTCCCGCCTGATGCTTCGAGATCTCATCGAGAGCCGTCCATGAACTTCGACCTCTCCGAAGACCAGCTGGTGATCCGCAACGCCGTGCGCGAGCTGTGCGCGCGTGAGTTCGCGCCGCATGCCGCCCGCTGGGACCAGCTGAGCGAGGTCCCTTCGACCGCGGTGAGTCGGCTCGCCGAGCAGGGATTCCTCGGCATGGCGGTTCCCGAGGAGTGGGGCGGCGTCGGCTACGACGCGCGGACGATCGCGCTCGTGGTCGAGGAGATCGCGTACGTCTCGGCGGCGCTCGCCATCATGATCGCGGTCCACAACTCGGTCGGCCTGATCCCGGTGTATCGCTGGGCGACCGATGATCAGAAGCGCCGCTTCCTGCCTCGGCTGATCTCGAAGGAGATGAGCGCGTTTTCCCTCTCCGAACCCGGCGCCGGATCGGATGCGGGTGCGCTCGAGGCGACGGCCATCCGCGACGGCGACGACTACGTGCTCAACGGATCCAAGAACTGGGTGACGAACGGCCTGCGCGCGGGCATCTACCTGGTCTTCGCGCGCACCGACAAGGACGCCGGCAGCCGCGGCATCTCGGCCTTCATCGTCGAGAAGGGAACCCCTGGCCTCAAGCTCGGGAAGCCCGAGGACAAGATGGGGCTGCGCGGCTCGGACACGATCTCGCTGTCGCTCGAGGACATGCGGATCCCGGTCGATAACCGGCTCGGTCCGGAAGGCGCGGGTTTCAAGGTCGCGTTGAGCGCCCTGGACGCCGGCCGCATCGGCGTCGCCTCGCAGGCCCTCGGCGTCATGCGGGCGGCGCGTGACGAGGCCATCCGCTACGCGCAGCAACGCCATGCCTTCGGCGGACCGCTGGCGGCGATCCAGGCGATCCAGTTCAAGCTCGCCGAGATGGAGCGCCGGATCCACACCTCCCGGCTGCTCATCCAGCAGGCGGCGTGGATGCGCGACACCGGCCAGTCCTTCGGACGCACTTCGGCCATGGCCAAGCTCCACGCGACCGAAGCCGCCACCTGGGTGACCCACCAGGCCATCCAGATCCACGGCGGCTACGGATACGTCAAGGAGTACGCGGTCGAGCGCTACTACCGCGATGCGCGCATCATGGAGATCTACGAAGGGACCAGCGAGATCCAGCGGCTGGTGATCGCCCGAAGCCTGCTGAAGGAAGGCGTGAAGGTCTAGTCTCGCCTGGGGTAACATGACGTCCTCCCCAGAACGGCGACCCTCGTGAGGATTGCCATGCGCCCTCGGCCTTGGCCTCGTTTCGTCGACTACCTCATCGCCGTGGCCGCGACCGCCACCGCGATCCTGACTCGCGCCATCCTGGATCCCTGGCTGGGCGCAGATTTCCCGTTGGGGTTCCTCTTCGGCGCCGTCGGCGTGGCGATGTGGTTCGGGGGTATCCGTGCCGCGATCGTGTCCGTGGTCCTCGGATACCTCGCCGCGAATTACTTCTTCATCGAGCCGCGTGGCACCTTCCTGACCAGAGATCCGCAGGAAGTCCTGCGGCTCGTCATGTACCTCTTCTCCTGTGCCGTCATGCTCGGCTTCTGGCAGGCCATGAGGCTCACCAACCGCCGTCTCGAGGCCGAGCGCGCCAAGGCCGAGCGGAGCATCGAGCATCAACGAGCCGCCGAAGCCTCGCTGCGCCGCAGCGAGGAACAGCTCCACCTCGTCACCGACTCCATGAGCGCGCCGGTGACGCGATGCAGCCGCGACTTCCGATACCTTTGGGTCAGCCGGCCCTATGCTGAATGGCTGCGGCGCAAGCCCGAGGACGTCATCGGGCAGCCGATCGAGAGCGTCATCGGCCACGAGGCTTTCCACCGGCTGATGCCTTACTTCGAGCGCGTGCTCGCCGGCGAGGAAGTGCGTTACGAGGAGCAGATCGACTTCCAGGGGCTGGGCCTCCGCTGGATCCACGCCGTGTACTCCCCGACGCTCGACGCCCGGGGGGTTCCGGATGGCTGGGTCGCCGTGGTGCTCGACATCGATGCGCGGCGCCGCAGCGAGGAAGCGCTGAAGGACGCCGACCGGCGCAAGGACGAGTTCCTGGCCACGCTGGCGCATGAGCTGCGCAATCCGCTGGCGCCCATTCGCAACGCGACCCAGATCCTGAAGCTCAAGGGCGCCGCCGCCCACGAGGTCGATTGGGCCCGCGACGTGATCGACCGCCAGATGCAGCACATGACGCGGCTGATCGACGACCTGCTGGACGTGTCCCGGATCACGCGCAACCAGATCGAGCTGCGACGTGAACACGTCTCCTTGTCGCGCGTGATCCACGGCGCCGTGGAGACGAGCCGGCCGTTGATCGACAGCCTCGGGCACACGCTCTCCCTCGCGTTGCCTTCCGAGCACATCGAGCTCGATGCCGATCTCACCCGGCTCGCCCAGGCTTTCGCGAACCTCCTCAACAACGCCGCCAAGTTCACCGAGCGCGGCGGACAGATCACGGTCGCCGCCCGGCGCGAGGGCAGCGACGTCGTGGTTTCGGTGCGGGACACGGGAATCGGCTTGCCGAGCGACAAGCTGGCGAGCGTCTTCGACCTCTTCACGCAGGTGGATCGATCCCTCGAGCGCTCGAGGACCGGTCTGGGCATCGGCCTCACCATGGTGAAGCGTCTGGTGGAGATGCACGGCGGCAGCGTGACCGCGCACAGCGATGGCCTGGGGCGCGGGAGTGAGTTCGTGGTGCGGCTGCCGATCCTCTCGACCTCGTCCGCCACGCGCACGCAATCGGTTGCCGACGACGTCCATCCGGCGTCACAGGCCGGCCGCCGCGTGCTGGTGGTGGACGACAACGACGATTCCGCCACGAGCCTGGGCATGATGCTGGGCGCGATGGGCTACGAGGTTCGAACCGCCGCGGACGGCGTGGCCGGCCTTCGTACGGCGAAGGAGTTCCGCCCCGACGTGGCGCTGCTGGACATCGGGATGCCGCGGATGAACGGTTACGAGCTGGCCCGGCGCATTCGCGAGCAGCCATGGGGCAGGAGCATGGTGCTGATCGCGGTGACCGGATGGGGACAGGCAGAAGATCAGGCGCGCACGATCGAGGCCGGATTCGACGAGCACCTGGTGAAGCCGGTGGATCCGACCACCTTGCTGGGCCGGCTGAAGCATCGGCTCGAGAGCGGAAGCGCCATCTGATTCCCGCGACCGAAGCGCTCGAGCGGCTGCGCGAAGGCAATCGCCGCTTCGCGTCGGACTATCGAAGCCGGGGACCTCTTCAGGCACGCCGGCGCGCGCTCGAGGATGGGCAGGAGCCATTCGCCATCGTGCTCGGCTGCTCCGATTCGCGCGTTCCGGCGGAAATGGTGTTCGACCAGAGTCTCGGCGATCTCTTCGTGATCCGTGTGGCCGGAAACATCGTGGCGCCGTCGCAGATCGGCAGCATCGAATTCGCGGCGGAGCAGTTCGGCACACGGCTCGTGGTCGTCCTCGGCCATTCCCGATGCGGGGCTGTCATGGCCACGCTCGAGGAGCTGCAGAGGCCGAGCGGAGGGAAGCACTCCCGCAATCTGCGGTCGATCGTCGACCGCATCCGGCCCGCGGTCGAAGGGTTGTTGAGCGGCCAGGCCGCTTCGGATCCGGACCGGCTGCTCGAGCAGGCGGTGCGAGCCAACATCCGCGCTTCCGCGGAGCAGCTCAAGCACGGCTCGGAAGTGCTCGAGCAGCTGATCGCGACCGATGGGCTGGTGGTGGTCGGGGCGGAGTACTCCCTGCAGACGGGCGTCGTCGACTTCTTCGAGGGAGTCGTCGCTTCAGCCTGAGCCAGGGTCGATCGCCAATGCCGGGATCAGATGGGACGGGCGTCCGCCGATAACGATGAAGATTTGCTAGAATCGCGGCCCGCGAAACGAGCATCTTCACCCCCGAGGCCTTCATGTCGAAAGTCGCCGTCCTACGCACTTCACCCGAAACCGTGGTCGAGGACTATGGCCGCCTGATGGACCTGGCGGGCTACCGCCAGGCGCTTCCCTTCAGCGCCCAGACCTGCCTGCGAATCAACATCTCCTGGCACGTCTACATGCCGGCCTGCTCCACGACGCCCTGGCAGATGCACGGCGTGATCGAGAAGCTTCGTTCCGACGGCTATGACGTCTCCCGCGATCTCATCGCGGCCCAGAACGACACCGTGGTGGTGAGCTGCCGCGAGGGCACGGTCAAGAATCACCTCGCTCCGGTGCTCGACCGCTACAAGGTTCCGATCCAGTACCTCAGCGAGCCGCCCACCGAATGGATCACGTATCAGCCCAAGTCGAAGATGCTGGTGCTCGACCGGGTGTTCGAGAAGCAGGGGATCCAGATCCCCAAGCTGCTGATGGGCAAGAACGTCATCCACCTGCCGACGGTGAAGACCCACGTGTTCACCGGCACGACCGGCGCCATGAAGAACGCCTTCGGCGGGCTGCTGAACCTGAATCGCCACTGGACCCACTCGGTGATCCACGAGACCCTCGTCGACCTGCTGCGGATCCAGAAGGAGGTCCATCCCGGCGTGTTCGCGGTGATGGATGGCACCATCGCCGGCGAGGGCCCGGGCCCGCGCGCGATGCGCCCGCACGTCAAGAACTACATCCTGGCTTCCAGCGACTGCGTGGCCATCGACGCGATCGCCGCCAAGCTGATGGGCTTCGATCCGATGGCCGACCTCAAGTTCATCCGCCTCGCCCATGAGAACGGGCTGGGCGTCGGCAATCCCAGCGAGATCGAGATCGTCGGCGACGACATCAAGGGCGTGAACTTCGGCTTCCGCGGCAGCCTGCAGGAGAACACCTTCGCCTCGTGGGGACAGAAGCTGATCTACTGGGGGCCGCTCAAGCCGCTCGAGAACCTCCTCCTGCGCTCGCCGATCGTGCCGTGGAGCTTCTTCGCTTCACGCGCCTACCACGACGGCTACTGGTATCCGGTCAACGGCAAGCCGCGGGTGAAGCAGATCCTCGAGACCGACTGGGGCAAGCTCTTCAACGCCTATGGCACCGGAGCCGCGCTGCAGAAGGCCTGATGTAATTCCTTGCTGTCCCCGGGGACAGCAAGAACTTACAAGCTACGCCTCCGTCCGGCGCAGGAGCTTCGTTCCCAGCGCGAATCCTCCGAGTCCGAGCCCAAGCAGGATGGCGCACGGCGCCAGCATCTGCGCCGGAGTGAATCCGCGCCAGATCGCCCCTTCGAGACCCAGGATCGCCCAGCGCACCGGGCTCGCCATGCTCGCGGTCTGCATCCATGAAGGCATGGCGAACAGCGGGATCATCGCGCCGCCGGTCATCGACATGGTCATCATGATCGCCCAGCCGAGGCCCGAGACGGCGCGTGCGGTGGTGCCTGCCGCGGAGATCACCAGCATGATGCCGGTCAGCCCCGTGGCGGCGGAGACCACGGCCAGAGCCAGCAAAGGCAAAGAGCTGGGCCGCAGGCCGAACACGAGCGCGCCCAGCGCGAGCACGATGGTCGCGATCGCGATGATGGCGATCAACGCGGCGCCCGCCTTGGCGCCGAGGATCTGGCCGCGCGAGAGCGGCGCCATGCGCAGCCTCACCAGTGTGCCGCGCGTGCGCTCGTTGACCAGTCCCATGGCGAATCCGAACGCGCCGTTCAGGATCGCCCACAGGACACCCTGCGGGAAGCTGACCTCGTAGGCGTTGCGCGGGCCGCGACGGATGCGAGCCACGTCGCTGGTGCTGAAGCGCACCGGCTGCCACGCGGCGCGCCCGGGACCGCCCGCCGTCGCCGAGTCGCGTGCCTGATCGGTCGCGAAGCGGTCGAGCTCCCCGAGAAGACGCCTGACCGAAGCGCGTTGCGCGGCGGGGATGTCGCGCGCGCTGTCGAGCTCGGCCAGGCTGCGCCGCATCTGCTGCTGCATGGCTTGGGGACGGCTGAAGATCGCCTGTGTGTCTTCCGACAGATACTTGGCGAGCACGCCCTGAATCATTCCCGCCTCGGCCTTGCGCGATGGATCGAGCCCGAGCTCGACCTCGGGACCAGGTCCGTAGAAGGGCCGCTGCTTCAGCTCGCCGAAGCCGCGCGGCAGCACCACATACGCCAGCCGCTTGCCGAGCGTCACCGCCTCTTTCGCCTCGGCTCGGCTCATCCGCTGCGCATCGAACTCGGGCAGCGAGTCGAGCCGCGTGGCGAACGCCTTGGACTGTGCCGACTGGTCCTCGTCGACCACCGCGATCGAGAGGCCGCGGGGCTCGCGGCCACCGCCGCTGAACATCGCTCCGAAGAAGATCGCGATCATGACCGGGAAGATGAAGGTGAAGAAGAACCCCATGCGGTCGCGCGCCAGGAGGAGCAGGTCCTTGCCGATCATCGCCAGAAACGCGTGCATCAGTCCCTCAGGTGGCGCCCGGTGAGGTTGAGGAACACCGCTTCGAGATCGGGCTGCTCGAGGCGGAAGCGCGGCAAGCCGCCGTTCCTGGCCAGCTGCGTGAGCTCGGCGACCGGATCATCGGTCTCCAGGCGCTGCTCCTGGCCGTCGCGCTCCAGCACCAGCGCGCTGCGGCCACCGTGGGCGCCGATCAGCCTGGGCACGGTGTCGAGCGCCAGCAGTCGCCCCTGATCGATGATTCCGACTCGATCGCAGAGACGCTGCGCCTCTTCCATGTAATGGGTGGTGTAGAGGATCGTGCGGCCTTCGCGCTTGAGCGCCAGGATGTTCTCGAAGATGGCGTTGCGCGACTGCGGATCCACGCCGACCGTGGGCTCGTCGAGCAGCAGCAACGGCGGATCGTGCACAACGCCGACCGCGAGGTTGAGGCGCCTCTTCATGCCGCCGGAGTACGTCGCCGCGCGATCCTTGGCGCGTGCCGTGAGACCCACGAAGTCGAGCGCCCACTTCGTGCGCTCATCCAATGCCTGGCCTTCGAGCCCCTGGATGGCGCCGAAGAAGCGCAGATTCTCCACCGCGGAGAGCTCTTCGTAGATGGCCAGCGCCTGTGGGGCGACGCCGATCTTCGCTCGAACCTTCGGATCACTCGGCGAGCCGAGACCGGCGATCTCGATGCGCCCACGATCGGGCTCCAGGAGGCCGATCGCCAGCCCCACGGTGGTGGACTTGCCGGCGCCGTTGGGGCCGAGCAGCCCGAAGACCTCTCCGGGCCGAATGTCGAGCGTCAGCGATTCGACCGCCACCGTGGCGCCGTAACTCTTGCGGACCTCGTCGAGCTTCAACATGGTGGGCACTCTACGGAAGAGGCCGCGCCACGGGTGCGGGAATCCGGTGAACGGTGGCCAGGGGCCGGCGAACGGTTGCGGGAGGGTGGCGAAAGGTGACGCATGTAATTTCTTGCTCTCCCCAGGGAGAGTAAGGACTTGCACTCGCGGAGTGGTGGGTACGCGGCTCGACAGAGCCGCTTCACGTTCAGCGCGACTGGCACAGCTCGATCAGGACTCCAAACAGGCTCTTCGGATGGAGGAACGCCACCTGGCTGCCGTGCGCGCCGGCGCGCGGCTTCTCGTCCACCAGGTTGACGCCGGCTGCCTTCGCGCGATCGAGCGCGGCCTGGATGTCTTCGACCTCGAGGCTCAGATGATGGAGCCCGGGCCCGCGAGTCTCGATGAAGCGCGCCACGGTGTGGTCCTTGGAGCGTGGCTCCAGCAGCTCGACCGTCACCGGTCCCAGGTGGAGGAACACCACGCGCAGCGAGCCGCCATCGAGGATCTCCTCCTCGCCACGGGTCGCGCCGAAAGCCGCGACGAAACGCTCGGCGACGGGATCGGCTTCGCGCACCGCGAGCGCCAGGTGGGCCAGGCCGCGCACCGTTCCGCGGTCGCTCATCGCTCCCCCGAAGGCCGGTAGGTTCCGAACACCGCGCGCAGCGTGTCGCACACCTCGCCGAGCGTCGCCCCGCCCTTCAGCGCCTCGAGAATGGGGGCCATCAGATTTTCCGTGCCCCGGGCGCCGGCATCGAGCCGCGACAGCGCTCGCTTCACCGCCCGCGCATCCCGCGCCGCGCGCCACTCGGCCAGGAAGCGTGCTCGCTGGCGCTCGACCTTGGGATCGTGCCGGAACGAAGGTGCGGCGGCATCGCCCTCCGCGTAGCGGTTGACGCCGACCACGATGCGCTCGCCGGTTTCGATCTCGCGCTGCCAGCGGTAGGCGGCGCGGTGGATCTCGTCCTGCACCCAGCCGCGATCGATCGCCACCAGCATTCCGCCCATTCGATCCACGCGATCGATCAGCTCGCGCGCCATTCGTTCGAGCTCGGCGGTGAGCGACTCCACCAGGTAGGAGCCGGCGAGCGGATCGGCGACCTCGGCGACGCCGCTCTCGTGCGCGAGCACCTGCTGGGTGCGAAGCGCCAGCAGCGCGGCTTCCTCGCTCGGCAGCCCGAGCGCTTCGTCGTAGGAGTTGGTGTGGAGCGACTGGGTGCCGCCGAGCACCGCGGCCAGGCCCTGGACGGTCGTGCGCACCACGTTGTTGAAGGGTTGCTGGGCGGTGAGCATCGAGCCCGCCGTCTGGGTGTGGAAGCGCATGCGCAGCGCGTCGGGATCGCGGATGGCGAAGCGCTCGCCGAGCAGCTCCGTCCACAGCTTGCGGGCGGCGCGGAACTTGGCCACCTCTTCGAAGAGGTGGTTGTGCGCGTTGAAGAAGAAAGACAGGCGGCGCGCGATCCGTTCCAGGTCGAGCCCCCGCTCGCGTGCCGCCCCGAGGTAGGTGAGTCCATTGGAGAGCGTGAAGGCCAGCTCCTGGGCCGCCGTCGCTCCCGCCTCGCGCATGTGATAGCCGCTCACCGAGATGCTGTTCCACTGCGGCACCTCGCGCGCGGTGAAGTCGAAGACGTCGGTGATGAGCCGGAGCGAGGCCTTGGGCGGATAGATGTAGGTGCCGCGCGCGATGTACTCCTTGAGCACGTCGTTCTGCACCGTGCCGCCCAGCGCCCCGCGCGCGGTTCCGCGGGCGTCGGCCACCGCCACGTAGAACGCGAGCAGCAAGGGTGCCGTGGCATTGATCGTCATCGATGTGGTGACGCGATCGAGCGGGAGCTGGTCGAGGAGTGCCTCCATGTCGGCCAGGCAGGAGATCGCGACCCCCGTGCGTCCGACCTCGCCGCGCGCCTGGGACTGGTCGGAGTCGAAGCCCATCTGGGTCGGCAGGTCGAAGGCGACGGACAAGCCGCTCTGCCCCTGCGTGAGCAGATAGCGGAATCGCTGGTTGGTCTGCTGCGCGGTTCCGAAGCCTGCGTACTGGCGCATGGTCCACAGCCGCGAGCGATACATCGTGGGGTGGATGCCGCGGGTGAACGGGGGCTTTCCCGGTGGCGGCGTGCGGCGCTCGAGGTCGGCGGGAAGGTCCTTGGCGTCGTACCACGCTTTGAGCGCGATGCCGGAGGGGGTCGAAGGGGCGGGCGTCGGTTTGGGAGCGGGAGCGGTCTTGCTCGTCGTGGGTTTCTTCGCGGTCCGCTTGGCCATCAGCTCTCCGCCGGCGCCAGCCGCACCAGGGCCTGGCCCGCGCTCACCGAAGCGCGCTCCGAGACCAGGACCTCACGCACCACGCCGCCATGCCGCGCCGGCAGCTCGTTCTGCATCTTCATCGCCTCGACCACGGCCACGGACTGTCCGGCGCGCACGACATCGCCCGGCTTCACGCGCAACGCCACGACGAGGCCCGGCATCGGCGCGGCGACGGTCTCGCCGGCCGCGGCATGGTGGGCGGCCTGCGAGGACTGGACGAGCCTCTCGAGGGGATGCCTGACCTCGACCGGCACGATGGCGCCGTCGAGCGTGATCTCCAGTCCCTGCCCGGTTGGGCTGACGCGCACCTCGTGCGAGCGGCCTTCGATCAGCAGCGAGTAGACCTCGCCGTCCGGAAGCCGCCGGAAGTCGGCTTCCAGGCGCCGCCCCTCGATCTCGACCCAGAGACGGTCCCCTTCGGTGTGGAAGTCGACTTCCGCATCGTGGTCCTCGAGGCTGACCCAGAACTTCACGCGGCGCTCCTCATCTCGACCGGCCGGGGCGCCCGCGACGATCGGCCCACCGCCACGTGGCGCGCCGCGACTCACCATCGGGCAATGACACCGAGGCGCGCTCCTCGCGCGCGTGCAGCGCGGCGGCGACCACGGCGATCTCGCGCGCGGCGCGATCCGGCGCGAGCGCATGCGCATCGAAGTGCTCTTCGAGGAAGCGGGTGGAGAGCCGTCCGGCCGCGAAGTCGGGATGGTTCACCAGCCAGCGATGGAAGGCCACGTTGTGGCGCACCCCGTCGAGCACCGTTTCACGCAGCGCCCGGTCCATGCGGCGTCGCGCGTGGTCGCGATCCTCGCCCCACACCACCAGCTTGGCCAGCAGCGAATCGTAGTGAACGGGAATGGAATACCCCCGGTAGACGCCGGCGTCGTTGCGCACGCCCGGACCTTGCGGGAAGCGCACGCGCTCGAGACGTCCGACCGACGGCATGAAGCCCAGCGCGGGATCCTCGGCGATCAGCCGCGCTTCCATGGACCAGCCGCGTGGCGCCGGCGGCTCGCGGAAGCTCAGCGGCTCTCCGGCGGCGACGCGCAGCTGCTCGGCGACCAGATCGGCTCCGGTCACCATCTCGGTCACGGGATGCTCGACCTGGAGCCGCGTGTTCACCTCGAGGAAGTAGAACCGTCCTTCCGGGTCGAGGATGAACTCCACGGTTCCGGCGCTTCGATAGCCGACTTCGCGCGCGATCCGGCAGGCGGCCTCACCCAGCGCGGCGCGTGTCTTCGCGTCGAGCGCAGGAGAAGGCGTCTCCTCGAACAGCTTCTGGTGACGGCGCTGGATCGAGCATTCACGCTCGCCCAGGAACAGCACGCGATCGCCGTCGGCCAGGATCTGCGCCTCCACGTGGCGCGGCCGCTCGATCCACTTCTCCGCATAGAGCCGCGGGTCCCCGAATGCCGCCAGCGCCTCGCCGCGCGCCAGCTCGAAGGCCCCCGCCAGCTCCGAGGGCTCGCGCACCACTCGCATGCCCTTGCCGCCGCCACCGGCGGCGGCCTTGAGCATGATCGGATAGCCGAGTGTCAAGGCCGCCTTGTTCGCCGCGGCCGGGTCGTCGAGCGCGCCGTCCGAGGCAGGCACCAGCGGCACCTTCGCGCGCTTCGCCGCGGCGCGGGCCTCGAGCTTGTCGCCGAGCTGTCCGATCGTCTTCGGGGAGGGGCCGATGAAGGTGATGCCGCGCGCTTCGCAGGCGGCTGCGAACTCGGCGCTCTCGGCGAAGAAACCGTAGCCGGGATGCACGGCATCGGCGCGCACCTGGCTCGCGGTGTCCAGCACGTGCTCGAGATTCAGATAGCTCTCGCGCGCCGGTCCAGGTCCAACGGCATAGGCCTCGTCGGCCGTCAGGACGTGGAGCGATTCACGGTCCGGCTCACTGAAGATCGCGATCGAGGTCAGGCCGCGCTCGCGCAACGTGCGCATCACGCGCACGGCGATCTCTCCGCGGTTGGCGACGAGAACGCGCTTTAGTTTCGGCACTCAGCCCTCCAGCACCACGCACGCCACCGCGAGGCCGGCGTCATGGGTGAGCGACAGGTGCGATGCGGTGCACGCCATCGACTCGTAACGCTGCAGCGCGACCTCGTGGAAGCGCAGCGTCGGGACGCGGCCGCCGGGCTGCAGCACCTCGATGTGCTTGAACGCCACGCCGCCGCTCATCCCCGTGCCCAGCGCCTTCGAAGCCGCCTCCTTGGCCGCGAACCGCGCCGCCAGATGAGGCAGCGGATCCTTGTGGCCGCGGCAGTATTCCAGCTCCTGGGGAGTGAACAACCGGGACTCCATGCGATGGCCGAAGCGCTCGAGCGACTCCCGGATCCGATCCACCTTCACGATATCGATCCCGATGCCGCGAACCGGCATGCGCACTCCTGGGCTTCATGAGAGCGCCGAAGCACCGGCGCGGGCGGATGAGGCGCACCATGTTGGGAGGCGTGCGAAAAGCGGTCAAGGGCTTTCGAGACGACGCAGCTTTGAGCCTCGCGTGGACAGAAGGTACCTTGGTTCCGTGCCGGACCTCACCACCGGTTGGATCTGATCACTGTTCACTTCTCATGGCGAGGACCCCAATGCAGACGATCGACGAGCAGATTGCCGCCGCTTCCGTGGACAAGAGCCAGTCGCGCTGGCGCACCCAGCTGCGCAAGCCGAAGCTGGCGAGCTTCGATCCCTCGAAGCGCGTCCTGTGCCGCATGGAGACCAACAAGGGCACGATCACGATCCGGCTGATGCCTGAAGTCGCGCCGATGCACGTCACCAGCTTCAGCTATCTCGCGCGGCTGGGTTACTACGACGGCCTGCCCTACCACCGGGTGATCACCGGCTTCATGGCGCAGGGCGGGTGTCCGCTCGGCACCGGGACCGGCGGTCCCGGGTACACCTTCGACGGTGAGTTCAAGCCCAACGTTCGACACGACCGGCCGGGCCTGCTGTCGATGGCCAACGCCGGGCCGGGCACCGACGGCAGCCAGTTCTTCCTGACGTTCGTCGCCACGCCGTGGCTCGACGGCAAGCACACGATCTTCGGAGAAGTGATCGAGGGCATGGATGTGCTCAAGGCGCTCGAGAAAGCCGGGAGCCGCGGCGGGGAGACGAGCGAGCCGCTGCGCATGGAGAGGGTCACCGTCGAGGAGGCGTGAGCAGGGTCACCAGGGGACGCTGACGCTCAGGCGAACGAGACGCGGTGGATTCAGGAGGCGCGGATCGTGGATGCGGACCCAGTAGTCTCCGATTGCGTCCCGATCCTGGTCCCAGTAAGCGCCTCCAGGGAGGCCGGTCTCGCCTCGGAATGCTCCGTCGTCGTCGAAGACCGTGTTGATCGTCGGATGGGGATATCCGCTGGCGGTCGCGGCGCGCTCGCTCCTGAAGTCGAACAGATTGCGCACGTCGAGGCCGACCCACAGGTGTCCCCGGCTCAGGGCGGGTGACCAGCGCACGCCGAGCGAGGTGTTCTCCTCCCATTTGAAGCGCGCGGAGTTGATGAGCGCGGGATCCGTCGACGTCGCGTTCCGCCGGCTCGGCGTCCACGGGAAAGGCGATCCGACCCGCGTCGCCCACGAGGCCGTCCAGGCGCCGCGCAGCGCGGTCAGCAGCGCTTCGATGGGACCGCGAGGGGTGGCGGGTGCTTGGGGAGATGGCCGGCTCCACTGGCCGATGAACGAGAGTGAGTGGGTTCGGTCCCAGTCCAGCGGGTGATCGCCGGTCGGATCGATCGGACGCTGGAACAGCGGGCCGTACGGGAATCCCTCCGGCTGCGAAGCGGTGCCCTCGGCGTTCATGAAGGTGTACTGGATCTCGTAGCGGCCGGTGGTCATCGGGTGGATCCAGCCGAGCTCGAATCCCTGCGCCTTGCCCTTGTCCTCGTTCTCGTATCGTCGCATGAAGACGTTGGGACGGACCTCGAAGGCTCGAGCGCCGATCTGGCCGAAGAGGTCACGGTAGAAGAACGCGATCTGGAGCGCCCGGCCCTGGTCGAAGAGGTGCTTGAGCGCGGCCTGGAACGAAACGACCGTCGATGGCTGGAGTCCCGGGTTGCCCAGCGGCTGGCGGTTGCTGATCTGGACGCGGTTCTCGTACAGAAAATCACGCGGCGGCGCCTGGTCGAGGCGCACGTACGAGAACGAAAGCACGTCCCGCGTCGAGGTCGGGTACGCGACGCCGAGTCGCGGCGAGATCGTCCAGAAGCCGCGCGCGGGCCCGCCGAAGGACTGGCGCTCGGCCTGCGGGCCGGCGGTGAAGTACTCGAGCCGCAGCCCGCCGTTCACGACCATCCCTTCATAGACCCAGCGCGCTTGTCCGTAGGCGAAGCCGCCGGGGGCGAACGCCTCGTAGCTTCGCAGGGAATCGAGCGTGAGCGGGGACGGCAGGCGCGTGCTGACGTCCAGCTCGCGCAGCGTCACATGGTCGTAGGTCAAACCTGCGCCGAACCCGGTGCGGTTGCCGACCGACGTGGCCCGGTCGAAGTCCGCGCGCGCCAGCCAGGTGGATGTGGCCGACCGATGAAAGAAAGGCTCGTACCCGTAGTACGCGTAGAAGGGATCCGTATTGGGAGAGTCGGGAATGCCGAACCGGGGCCCATCGACTGGCCTCAGGTACCATTCGTCATCGTTTCCGCCGATCGACGTCAGCCGATTCGCCGAGAGCCAGCCGGCGGCGCCCCGCAGCCGTCCTCCGGCGACCGCACGCGACGCCGACAGAATGGCCGCGATCCGGCCTTCGTCGCTCATGGCCTGGTGATCGCCGCCGATGAAGCGCTGATACCCAGGCAGAGGCTCGGTGCTGAAACCAGGCTCGCAGCCGAGAAGCGGATTCACGCACGGCGTGGTGTAGCCGTTCAGCGACCACAGCGGGTTGTAGGGACGGTCGACGATGCGGCTGGCAAGCACCTCGAAGGCCGGTCCGCTCGCCGACCCGACCGGAGCGATCTTCGCGAACCCGAGCAGCCGATTGTCGGCCCGCCACGACCTGGGGTTGGTGCGCGAGATCACGGTCGGCAGATACGTGTCGTCCGTCAGCACGTCTCCTGCGATCGCGATACCCCAGCCACCGGCCACGGGGCCGGAGGCGCGAGCGGCGACGCGATCGTATTGGGTGGGCGTCATGAAGCGGCCCGAGATCCCGGCGTCGGTTTCCCAACGCGCTTCGCCGCTCCAGCGCGATCCGGGTACGGAGGTGCGAGCCTGCACCACGCCTGCCAGGCCTCCTCCGTGCTCCGCATCGAGCCCGCCGCTCACCAGCTCCACGGACTCGATGGCGAGCAGAGGCAGCTCCATCGGCGTGCCCCGCCGCGTCTCGTTGAGCGCCAAGCCCTGCAAGAGCAGGGCGGTCTCGCCGGTACGCCCGCCGCGGACGTGCAGCTCTTCGCCCTGCACGACGACGCCGGCCTTGAGCCCGATCGCGTCCGTCACGCGGTCGACCGGAAGCGTGCGCAGATCCTCGCGCGTGACGATCTGCACCGACTGGCTGGAGAGCATGTCGTGCAGCGGGGAAGCACGCACCACGACTTCCTCGAGCCGGCGCACGA
>DASTBI010000191.1 GCA_035712145.1 Candidatus Eisenbacteria bacterium
CATTCCCGCGGCTCTGGAGCTCCAATCGGGGGTAGTAAGCCCGGCCCATTTCACGACCAAAGGGCCTGGGTTGCCGATTCTGCTCGTTTTCCTCGGCCCGCTCGTTTCGGGCGACATGTTCGCTGCAGCCAAGCTGGTGAACACTCTCGCCGCTTCGTTGGCACTTTGGGCAATCTTCAAATGCTTCGGTGGACAACTCGGCGGGCGTGCAGGCCTAGTGATTGCGATAGGCGTGCTCGTCAACCCAACGTTCTTGCAAGCTACGCTCGAGGCGGGGACTGACTTGCCAGCGCTTGCCCTTGGTTTCGCGGCAACGGCAATGGCCCTAGGTGCCGCAGGCAAAGGCAGGCTTTTCCTGGCGGGTGCCTTGGCCGCATCGGCAGTTCTGACCCGTTCGAACTATGTGTTTCTTCCGTTTGCGACGACTGTGTTGATTCTCAGGTCACCGAGCAGGATCCGACGCCTCTTGCCCTACCTTGCGGGTTTTGTACTTCCCCTCGTCAGCTGGCTCACGGTCTTCTACGTCAAGACAGGCGCCCTACCCAGAGACACGAACTATCTCAATCTGGCATACGCGATCTACGGCTCTAGCTCGCCGTGGGAAACCTTCGCCAACACGGCAGCGGCGTACTTCCGCTCGTATGCCGATGTCCTGAGGTTAGACCCGTTGCTCGTAGCCGGTCGCTTGGCCATGAACATCGCGACAAGGTGGACCTTGGACGCGTCGACCCTGCTGCCGGTGCCCCTTGGCATCCTGGGTATTGTCGGCGTTCTGCTTCTCTGGCAGCGGCAAAAGGCTCGGGGCTTCCTGATCGCGCACTTCTCTCTCGCCTACTTGCTCCTGTGTCTAGCCTTCTACAGTCCGCGTTTCGGTCTGTACTTGTTGCCCTTCTATCTGTCTGGCGTAGCGCTCCTGATGTTGTGGACACAAGATGCCAGTCCAGCCGAGGCAAAGGAGGGGCAGTGGGCTAGGTGGTCCGTAAGCAAGTGGTCCGGCGTGACAATCGTAGCCATCCTTTACGCGGGCTCTGCCTTCCTCGCTGCTCGCCAGGTCGCGACTCTCTTGGCCCAGACCCCGCATGTGGTGCGCGAAGTTGCGATCGCGTTTCGCGGAACACAGCGGCCAGGCACCCGAGTCATGGCAAGGAAGCCGCACGTCGCTTACTACTCTGGAATGGACTATGTGCCTCTGCCGAGAGCGCGTTCTCTCACCGATTTGGTGATCGCGGCAGAGCAGGCACGGGCCAGGTTTGTCTTTGTCTCCCCGATTGAAGGGGAATTGCGTCCTGAGCTCGCAGTGCTGATGGACTCTGGACTTACCGTACCTGGCTTACGACAAGTGGCCTATCGTGCGACGGCGCCGGGAAAAGGCGCAGCGATGTATCTCGTTGAAGGCGCCTTGCCGAAAGAAGCGGAACAACGACGTGCTGTAGCTCAAAGTCTGATCCGGCATCCAAGCGCCGCGAGTCAAGACGGCCAGGTTGCGATTGCCACTGAACTGCTGCACGCAGGTGAGTATGAGCAGGTCGTGAACCTGCTGACATCCACAAGTGCGCTAGACCGTGATAACCCGGATGTCGCGGGCCTTCTGTCGAACGCCTACCACGCGCTCGGTAGGTATAACGATGCCGCGCGGGAGTGCCTGCGCGCCATGCGACATGGTGAGGGGACAGCGCAGCACTACGACCAGCTTGGAAGGATACGGTTCCGACAACTGAGGTACGCGGAAGCGAGTCAATGTTTCCGGACAGCTATCGAAATGGAGCCTGGCGACGTGGACCGGAGATACCTCCTAGGCTTGGCCGAGTTTGAGCAGCGTCATTACGCGATAGCAGCCAGAGAGTTTGAAGCGTACCTTGCATTGTTCCCGCAGTCATCGGAGGCGCGCAGGATGACCGCAATCAGTCTAGCCCGTTCCGGCGACCGTTCCGGCGCGCTCAGGCTTCTTAGCTCGGCGCTAGGCGAGTCTGATGCAGGTGCGAGTGCGTCGCTGCGAGCGCTTGCCGACTCTCTCGCGGCTCAATAAGGAAACCCTGACGGGCCATTTGCTCGCGATGAGGAAGAGACGAGTCGGAGAGAGCTACATCATCACCGGGCCGGCTCGAAAGAGCCGGCCCGGTCCGAGGCCCCGCGACTTCTCCTCAGCAGAGAGTTAAAGTACTAGCGAGTCACGACCACTCGTCGCGATACACGCTCCCCCGCCGCGGTCAGGTCGGCGAAATAGATCCCGCTCGCCGCCGGTCCTGCTTCGAACACCCGCATGTGATCCCCCGCCGGAAGCACACCGTCGACGAGCTTCGCCACGATCCTCCCCGAGAGGTCCACGACCCGCAGGATCACGCGCGCTTCCTGGCGGAGCGCGAAGGAAAGCTGGACCCGCGGCCCGGAGGGATTGGGAATCACGGGGCGCAGCGCCGCGATGCCGTGACTCGAAGCCCCGGAGACCGCGAGCGGAGAGGTGATCAGGTTCGGCTTGTAGGTGTTGATCATCCCGTCCATGCGAGCGTCCTGGCCGGGAGTGAATTCCGCGTAGCAGGCGTCATAGGAGTAGTCGAGGAAATTGTGGATCGGATCCACACCGGGCAGCGGACACGTATCCGTTCCCTCGGCCGGGCACCCGGTCGTCTGCGCCGCCTGGGCCGGCGTGTCGGCAACGAAATCATTGGGCTCCTGGCAGCCGGTGAAGAAGGTATGGAAGAGACCGAAGTAATGACCCATCTCGTGCGTGACGGTGCGCCCCATGTTGAAGTTCGTGATGTGGCCGCCGGGCAGCGAGCCGTAATGGACGACCATTCCCTGGTACACGTTGTCCTCGGTCACACCCCACGGGAACGTCGACCAGCCGAGCGCGTTGAACCTGGCGGTGTAGATGTTGACGGTGTGCACGGGATCGATGGCCAGGGTTTCCTTGCAGCGCTTCTCCTGGTTCGAGCCCTGGACCATATCGAACCAGTCAGGGTTCAGTGTGCGGTCCACCGAGACGAGCACGAAGCGATAGCCGGTGTCGTAGCCGCCCGCGGCGCCGCTGAAGTCGAGGTTGAGCTCCCGGATCTGCGCTTCGATCTGGGCATCGGTGACGTTCCCTTCGACGCCGTTGTGGAGAACGTGCACGGCGACGCGAACGATGCCTCCGACCCCGGATTGGGCTCCTGGGCCGCCGGTCTTCTCCTCGAGCTCCTGCTGGATGATCTGAGCTTCGGTCGCGCTGGGCTCCACGGTGCCGCAAGCGCGCCCGTCGAAGTTGCTCGACGGGAAAGCCTCGCCGGTCCACGTCACTGTGGCGAGACAGCAAAGCAGAACGATGAAAACCGAATCGGGGGAGTGGGCGAATTGAGGCACCTGGAGTCGCATGGCTCCCTCCCTGCGGACGAATCGTTCGTCCACAACGCGACCGGTCTGTCGCGATCGGGTGCCGCCCGGCCTCTGAAATGGATGCTCCCAGAATCATGCCGCCGTGGCTATGGGAAAGATGCGAATCGAGCCCTACGAGAGGACCACCCGCCGCCTTGTCCGCGAACTAGACGGCGTCGCTGAGGCTCGAGAACGTGAAGTTGGACGCCTTGATCGCGGGGACGATGGCGTTGCCCGCCCTCACCGCCGGCGTCATGCCCAGGATATTGCTGAGCAGCACACCCGGGCTTTCGTTGAAGCGGAAGTTCATGACCGGACGCGAGATCTTTCCGTCTTCGATCAGCCACAGACCATCTCGGGTCAATCCTGTGAGCTGCATGGTCTGAGGATTGACGACGCGGATGTACCAGAAGTGCGTCACCAGAAGCCCACGATCCGTGGAAGCGATGAGCTTCTCCAGCGTGTCCTGGCCGCCTTCGAGCACCATGCTCGTCGGCGCGGGCGTGGGCTCGCGGCCGGCGCGGTGAGCCCAGTAGCGATCGTAGGCGAGGCCCTTCAGAACCCCCTTCTCGATCCAGGTGATCGGGCGCGTGGCGATTCCGAAGTCACCCGCGAAGCCGCCACCGAAGCCGCCACCGCCGCCGCCGCCGCCTCCGCCTCCCGCGGTGATCCACGGAAGTCCAGGCCGGCGCGCATCGGTGGGATCGCTCTTCAGCGTGACCATGTCGCCAAAGACCTTCTCGGAGACCAGCGTGCCTCCGCCTTTCTTCGAGAAGTAGGAACGGCCTTCCTCGGCGGTGCGCGCGGACAGGGCCTGAGTGAGATTGTTGCCCAACAGATCGGCCACCGCGGCGGGCTCGAGCACCACGGTGTAGTCGCCGGGCTCCAGAGCCTTCGGACTCGCCGAGGCGCTCGCCTTCTGCAGCGCTCGCTTGGCCAGGGCCAGCGCGTCCACTTCCTTCACGCGCGTCGAGGAGTCGTCGGCCCACCCCGATCCCGTGCCGTCCGCGGTGCGGACCGTGGCGCTGTACGAGGCATCGGTGGACCGGTGGTATCCGAAGTTTCCGGCCTTGTTGGCGAGGCACTGCGTGCTGCAGCCATTGAGGAAGAACCCTGAGGAGTTCATCTTTTGCTCGGCGGCCGGATCGATGACCGCGCGCACGCCCGGCAACCGGTCGGCGGCCTGGAACTTGGCCGTCGTCTCGTCGAAGGCGGCGATCGAAAGGTACTTCTGCGCCGGCAGCGGGCCGACGTATTCCGGATCGGCGGGAAGCACCTGCGCCAGCTCGCCGGCTCGCTTCATGGCGCGCTCGAGAGCCGCGTCGCTGATCTCGTTGAGCGTGACACGGCCGGTCCTCCCGTCACGCGTCACCGCGACGACCACGTTGATCGACTCCGAAGCGCCGGAGGTCGTGATCTCGTTGTTGGCGAAGCGCGTGTTCGACGTCTCGGAGAACGTCATCGAGACCGAGGCCTCGGGCGAGGGCGCATAGCTCAGCGCCTTCTCGGTGAGGCGGCGGCACTCGGCTTCGGTCGGACGCATGGCTACTCCGTGCGCAGCACGTTGATGCGCCGGAACAGCGCCGGCGCGCACCCGTGGCTCATCGCGTTGGCCTGGCTCGGCTGGCCCTTGCCGTCGTTGGTGAGCCCATAGTTCTCCCAGAAGCGCTGGTCGGCGATCGCCGCGCAGGCGTTCCAGAAGTCCTGCGTGCGGCTCTGGTAGGCGACGTCGGCGATCATCCGGGTCTTCTTGCCGCCCTTGATCTCCCAGAAGGCGTCCCCGCCGAACTGGAAGTTGTAGCGCTGCTGGTCGATCGAGTACGAGCCGCGACCATCGATCAGGACCCCGTCCTCGACCTGGCCGATCAGGTCGTCGAGGCTGGTTCCGTCAGGCCCCGCCTTGAGCCAGACGTTGGGCATCCGCTGGAACGGAATGTGGTCGAAGCTCTCGGCGTAGCAGCAGCCGCGCGATGCCTTCTCGCCCACCAGGTGCGCCTGATCGCGAATGGTCTGGTAGGCCATGAAGACGCCTTCCTGGATCATGGGCCACGACGTGGCCTTCACGCCGTCGTCGTCGTAACCCACCGTCGACATCGCCTGGGGCAGCGTGCGGTCGCCCTGGACGTTCACCAGCTTCGAACCGAACTGGAACTTCCCCATCTTCTCGGCGGGCGGCGCCAGGAACGAGGTTCCGGCGTAGTTCGCTTCGTAGCCGAGCGCGCGATCGAGCTCGGTGGAATGGCCGATGCTCTCGTGAATCGTCAGGCAGAGGTGCGAGGGCAGGAGGATCAGGTCCTTCACTCCGGGACTGACCGACGGCGCGGCAAGGTGCTCGACGGCTTCGGCGCCCACGCGGCCGGCCTGGTCGACCATCTTGCAGCGCTCGATGTGCTCGTAGCCGCCCGTGACCGGCTGAACCTGGAAGTTGCGCGTCTTGGTCTTACGGCTCGACAGATCCACCGCGGTCGCGCTCATCGAGGGCGCCGTCTGGACGATGAGCTGCTGGATGTACGAGCCGTCGGTGGAGGCGTAGTACTTGTCCTCGGTGCGGAACCACATCGAGGCGTTCACCGTGCTGACGCCCGACACTTTCTTGGCCGCGGCGTTGGATCGCTGCAGGTAGTCCAGCTTCTCCTCGATCGGCACGTCGAAGGGGTTGCGCTGGAACGGCGTGACATAGCGGTCCTGGTAGGCCGGCACCGGCGCGAGCTGGACCGGACGGCGTCGCAGGGCGGAGTTCGCCTTGGCGATGGACGTCGCCTGAGCGGCGATCTTGCCGATCTGGTCTCGATGCACGGCGGGGCTGGCGGCGAAGCCCCACGCTCCCGAATGGATCACTCGCACTCCGAACCCGAACGATTCGCTCTCGATCACCGACGGGACGTGGTTGACCTTGCCGCTCGTGGTTCCACTGGCGCGATCGGGGCTGGTGCGCAGCGACACGATCTGGTTTCGATAGCGATTGATCCGGATGTCGGCGTAGGTGCAGCCCAGCTTCTTCGCGCGGTCGAGCGCGACGTCGGCAAGGGCCTTGAGCTCCGCGGCGCTGAGCGGCGCCGCTTCGAGGCGCTGGATGGAGAGGAACGGCCCTTCGAGCGCATTGCCGATGGTGAGCGCGCCGGTGGTGAGACCGATCGCGCGCAGGAACTGGCGGCGAGACAGGGTCACGGCAACCCTCCGGAACCTGTGGCTGCGAAGACGCGAGGCCGGAACGCTAGCACAGCCGGCCCCGGTCTCACACGGCGAACCGCGACCCCACTACCTACCGCGGAGCATCACCATCTTTCGGGTGACCGAATGACCCGCGGTGACCGCGCGGTAGAAGTAAACGCCTCCGGCGGTCGGGGTTCCGTCGTCCGTGCGCCCGTCCCAGGTGAAGGCCCGCGCGCCAGCTTCCGCTGGCCCGTGGAACAAGGTGGCAATCCGCCGCCCGGCCAGGTCGTAGATCCCGACGTCCAGCAGACCCGGACGCTCCATTTGCACGCTGAACCGGGTCGAGCCATCGAATGGATTGGGCTGTGCGGCCGAGAGAGACACCGCGCCTTCCGCGCCCAGCGTCAGCTGGGGCTCGCCGAGGTCGACGCGGAGCTTGACGCCGTCGATGCCGCTGAAGTCGCCCTCGGTCACCACCAACCTGCCGCCTGGTTCCACGCCGCCGCGCGAGGTCAATCGCAGCGTCAGCTCGAGCGGCTCGCCGGTGTAGACGTTCGCCGGAACAGGCCCAAACCCGTTGATGATTCCGAGGGTCAGCTCGTTGCCGCGGGTCTGGTGGAGCTGGAGCCACCCAGGCCGACCTGCCACGGCGCCCACGACGAACCGATCCGAAGGGAAGCGGATCACGAGCCGGGCCGCGCCGATCGAGAACGATCCGTGAATCTGCACGGGAACGTCCATGCCGCTCGCGGTGCGGCGGGCTGCGCCGAAACGAACCGAGACCTCGGGCGCCGCACGCACCGTGTCCACTGGACAGGCCGGGCAGCCCGGCCCGCGCAAGAGCTCGCTGGCGCAACACAGCACGTCATTGACGTTCGTCTCGCCATCGCCGTCGCAATCGAGATCCGTCATGTCCGCGAGGCAACCGATGTCGGATTGGATGCAGCGCACCATCAGGACCAGATCTCGCACGTCCAGCCGGCCATCCTCGTTGCGGTCGCACTCGCCCCTGCCGACGCAGATCACGGCCGTCGCCGGCTTCTGGCCGCGGACCGCGCACTCCGGAACTCCCTGACCATCCCCGTCGGATCCCAGCAGGCTCCATCTCGTCGACACCTCGATGCGGGACGCCTGGCTCTGAGGCTCGAGCTTCACCTTCACGAGCAGTACGGGAGAAGTGGCCTGATCCAAGGGCGAGTGGCCAGGGATCCGAGTTCCGTCGAGGGCGTACATCACGAAAT
The DNA here is from genome assembly GCA_035712145.1 of Candidatus Eisenbacteria bacterium. NCBI lineage: Bacteria > Candidatus Eiseniibacteriota > Candidatus Eiseniibacteriota bacterium. The sequence continues at coordinate 7,746 of DASTBI010000191.1, forward strand.
GCGCCCCGTCTTGGGTTGGCGACCATGAAAGCTGCATGCCGGCCGCGGCGCCCACGGGCTCGAGGCCGACGATTCGAGCGCCCGCGGCATCTCCATGGACGTAGAGCCGGCCTTCGAGCCCGGCCAGCGCGACCGGCGATCGGATATCGAGGATGACATTCGCCGTGTCCCCGGGCGCCACGAACGCCGAACACATCTCGTTCGCATAGGGACCCCAGCCGGGACGGATGCATCGGTACGGCTGCACCACGCAGCTCTCGGCCGGCGCCACATGGAACGGCACACCCGTGACGTGGCGATCCTCGATCGGCGGACAGCCGAGCGTCCGGTATTCCTCGACATGGAGTCCATAAGAGCCGCGCGGCAGCCCGGGAATCGTGATCGAGCGGGTCCAGGGCTGAAGGACCGCGGGACACGCAATTCGGCTGCACCCCTGATCGCTCACCACCAGACGGACGATCTGCGGCATCGGCATCGGCCCCATCCAGGGGCCTTCGAAGCTGATGAGGCTATCGACTTCGAAGCAGGAGCTGGGGAAGGTCCCTCCCAATGTGACGAGGATGCTGTCACCTTCGCAGATCCCGCCGGTCGAGGCCGGCTTTCCGCTGAGTTGGATGAAATCGACGTATGGCAACCGCTCCGTCTGGTTGCAGTCCCTTGGAACGTCGAACGTGAATACGCCGTCATAGGTCAGCGTCGGAAGGGGGGGATGTGCATCGTCCGATCCGAGCACCGTCATCCGCACCCTGACCGCGTGGTGACCTGCGGCCAGGAGGCCGAGCGGAAGATCCACGCTCCACGGCACCAGGACCGGAGCACACGGGCTGGTCACGGGCGGATAGGGTGCGATCATCAACGAGAGGCCCAAGGAGTCCACGGAGACCACGCTGGAGCAATCATTCATGAAGACGCCTTGCAGGCGGAGCGTGGTGGGTTGGTTCGGACAGGGCGGATTCGGAACCGCGGTGACCGAGACGACGAAGGGCAGCTTCCCGGCTGGCACGCTAGGAAGAGGGCAGGTCTCGGCAACCTCGAACCTCAGCGTGAAGCTCGATTTGGTCGTGTCCACAGGGGCGCCAGACTCGTCTCGGATGATGACCCAGTTCTCCATCTCGATCTCCTGCGTCCCTGCGGGGAAACGCCCCATGACCACGGGAACCGAGAAGAACTGGAAAGGCGCGGCGAAGCACTGCCTTGTGAAGTAGGTCTGGGTGAGCCTCCGGACGGTGCGATCATTCACCTTGAAAGCCCCGATGAACGAATCGCAGGGGGTCGGCAGAAAGCCCTGCACCAGCACCCTGACCGTGTCGCTCGTGCACGGCGCCGGCGGGTAGACCGCGTTGATCGTGGAATCGGAACCGGCGCTCGCGGCGACCGGAGGCGCCAGGAGCGCCAGGGAGGCGAGCCACATGGCTCCGAAAGCGGAGCCCACAAACCACAGAGGTGAACGGCGACGGATCACGACCACTCCTCAGACCCGGTCGGCTTCCGAGCCGCGAAGGGCGCCATCATCTCGCGGCGATCGCCCGAAAGCCATCGTTTCGCCCGCGTCCCCACTGCCCGCGTGTGCCGCCAAGGCGGGGGGACTCCTGGATAGACAACCCTCCCAAACGGCGCCCGGTCACAGCCTTTGCCGCGCCTTCGACCCTTCGATGATCCAAAACGTCTAAGATGGCTGATCCGATGAGCGCCAAACGTCCGCCCATCCAACTCGGCAATGCCTGGGCCGAGGCCCGCGACCTGGCCTGGAAGAACCGCGGCCGGCTGGGCCTGGGGCTCCTCCTGATGCTGATCTCGCAGGTTGCGGGGCTCGTGCTGCCCGCCAGCTCCAAGTTCCTGATCGACGATGTGATCGGGAAGCGCCAGACCCACCTCCTCCCATGGCTCGCCCTCGCCTCGGGGGCCGCTTCGCTGATCCAGGCGTCCACGGGGTTCGCGCTGTCGCAGGTGCTCGGAGTCGCCGCGCAGCGCGCCATCACCGACATGCGGCGGGGAATCCTGGAGCACGTCTCCCGGCTTCCGGTGCGCTACTTCGACTCGACGCAGACCGGCATCCTGATCTCGCGGATCATGAACGACGCCGAGGGGATCCGGAACCTGGTCGGCACCGGTCTGGTGCAGCTCGCCGGAGGGCTGCTGACGGCGGTCATGGCGTTCGGGGTTCTTCTCTACCTCAACTGGCACCTCACCTTGATCACGCTCTCGATCATGCTGTCGTTCGGCATCGGCATGTCGATCGCGTTCTCCCGTCTGCGTCCGGTCTTCCGCCAGCGCGGCAAGATCCAGGGCGAAGTCACCGGACGTCTCGCCGAGTCGCTCGGCGGGATCCGCATCGTCAAGGCCTATACCGCCGAGCGACGCGAGCAGCTCACGTTCGCGCGCGGCATCCACCGCTTGTTCCGCAACGTCGCCACCACGGTGACCGGCGTCTCCGCCGTCATGGCGTTCACGTCGGTGATCCTCGGCGTGGTCGGCGTGATCATGACCTTGATGGGCGGACGCGCGATCCTCGACGGGCGCATGACGCTCGGCGACTTCGTGATGTACGTGTTCTTCACCGGGCTGGTGGCGGCCCCGCTCGTCAACATCGCCTCGATCGGCACGCAGATCACCGAGGCGTTCGCCGGGCTCGATCGCATTCGCGAGCTGCGCTCGACGCCTTCCGAGCTCGCCGACGACGCGGAGCGCCAGCCGCTCGAGACATTGCGCGGCGACGTCCTGTTCGAGAACGTCACCTTCGAGTACAACCCGGGCCAGCCCGTGCTCAGGAACGTGAGCTTCCATGCCCGGCCGGGCTCGACCACGGCGCTGGTCGGCTCGAGCGGCTCCGGGAAGAGCACGCTGATCAGTCTGGTCATGGCGTTCAACCGGCCGCTCTCAGGCCGCGTGATGGTCGACGGCCGCGACCTCTCGACGGTGAAGCTGGAGGACTACCGGTCGCATCTGGGCGCGGTGTTCCAGGACAACTTCCTGTTCGACGGCACGGTGGCGGAGAACATCGCCTTTTCGCGGCCCGGGGCCACGCTCGAGGATATCCGCGCCGCCAGCCGGATCGCGCACTGCGAGGAGTTCATCCTGGACTTCCCGAAGGGTTACGAGACCGTGGTCGGCGAGCGCGGCATCAAGCTCTCGGGCGGGCAGCGGCAGCGTGTGGCGATCGCGCGCGCGATTCTCGCGGATCCCAAGCTCCTCATCCTCGACGAGGCCACTTCGAGCCTCGACAGCGAGAGCGAAGGCATGATCCAGGAAGGCCTGCGCGCCCTGCGGCAGGGACGCACCACGTTCGTGATCGCCCACCGGCTGTCGACGATCCAGAGCGCCGATCAGATCCTGGTGCTCGAAGGCGGCGAGATCGTGGAGCAGGGAACCCACGAGGAGCTGCTGACGAAGGCCGGGCGCTACCGCCAGCTCTACGACAAGCAGTACCGCTTCGAGCTCGACCGCTTCATCAACCCGGGCGAGGACTTCACGCCCGAGCTGCCACAAGCGGTCGTGCCGCGCGAAGCGGGTGAAGCCATTCGAGCCGACTAGGCGCGCGGATGGCGGCCCCCAAGGCAAAGTCCGGCCCTCCAGGACGCCTCGAGACGGCACGCGCGATCTTCCTCCGTCACCCCCGGCTGTGGACGACCGCCGCCGTCGTCCTGGTGCTCCTGCTCACCGGCGCGCTGCTCTTGATTCCGCTCGCGGCGAAGATCGACGCGCTGCGCGCCCGCCACGCCACCGGGCCCTCGTGGTCCTTCCCCTCGCGGCTGTACACCGCGGGCGTGCCGTTCGTCCGGGGCCGCACCATGCCGTTCCCGTACCTGCGCCACCAGCTGGCGCTGCGTGGCTACCGGCAGGTGGCACACGAGCCGCGCGAACCGGGAACCTGGGCCGTGGGGTCGAGAGGAATTGCGATCTTCACCCGGGGCTTCCGCGACACGCAGGACCCGGCTGGACATGGGGGGCCCGAGCGGGTGTTGCTGGAGATCGGCAATGGCACGCTGGCGCGCGTCCACCGCCTGGGAGGACGCGAAGGCGACCTGCCTCCCGACCGCGGCAGCGCGCCGCGGCTCGAGCCGGTCGTCGCCTCCCTGATCATGGACGACCACAGGATCCGCCGCACCTGGGTGCCGCTGTCGCGAGTGCCCAAGGTGGTGCGCCAGGCGGTGGTCGCGAGCGAGGACCGGCGCTTCTACAAGCACAGCGGGCTCGATCTGCGCTCGAACTTCCGCGCGCTGCTCGTCAACCTGCGAGCCGGCGCGGTGCGCCAGGGCGGCAGCACGATCACGCAGCAGCTCGCCCGCGGGCTCTTCCTGGGTCCTCAGCGCACCTGGGACCGCAAGCTGCGCGAGATCTTCCTGGCCGTCGGCCTCGAGATCCTGCTCTCCAAGGACCAGATCCTCGAGATGTACCTGAACATGGTCTATTGGGGACGCGCCGACGGGGGTGGCGTCGGCGGCATCGCCGAAGCGGCGCGCTGGTACTTCAACGAGCCGGTGGACTCGCTGCGACTGAGAGAAGCGGCGTTGCTCGCCGGCATGATCCCCTCGCCCAATGCCACCTCACCGTTCCGGGATCCGCGCCGCGCCCGCGAGCGCCGCAACAACGTGATCGACGACATGGTCGCCGCCGGATCGATCGACGCGGCGACCGGGCGGCGCGCCAAGAAGCTCCCGCTCGGCGTTCGCCGCGGACCCGTGCCGCCCGAGCACTTCCCCAGCGTGGCGAGCTACGTGCGCGAGTGGCTCGAGCAGCGCACCGCGGGATCGCTCCCCAAGGGCGCGCTCGCGCAGCGCGGCCTGGCGATCCTCACCACGATCGATCCGGTCTGGCAGATCGACGCCGAGCGCGCGCTCGCCGAGGGCCTGGCGGACCAGGAACGTTGGCGCGGACGGATGGCCGAGCCGCTCGAGGGCGCGTTCGTGGCGATCGATCCGGCCACGGGCTACGTGAGGGCGATGGTCGGCGGTCGACGCCCGACCACCGGCTCGTTCAACCGCGCCACCCAGGCGCGCCGCCAGCCGGGCTCGGCGATCAAGCCGCTGGTCTACGCGTCGGCGCTCGAGCGCGGGCCCGGCGCCTTCACGCCGGCCTCGACGCTCGCGGATCTGCGCCGCGAGTTCGACACGCCTGAAGGACCCTGGTCGCCGCGCAACGACGACGGGCGCTATCACGAGTCGGTGACGATCGCCAAGGCGCTGGCTCACTCGATCAACGTGGCGACCGCCAACCTGGTGGAAGCGGTGGGACCACCGGTCGTGGCGCGCGAGGTCGCGCGCCTCGGCGTCGAAGGGCTCAAGGCGGTGCCGAGCATTGGGCTCGGCACCACCGAGGTGACGCTTCTCCAGCTCACCAATGCCTATGCCTGCTTCCCCAACGGTGGATGGAAGCGCGCGCCTTCCCCGGTCCGGGTCGTGATCGATGGCCGTGGCAAGACCGTGGCATCCGTCGCGTCCAACGCCACCCGCGTGCTTCCGCGACAGACCGCTGCGCTGATGACCGGCCTGCTCGAGGACGTCGTGATCTTCGGCGTCGCCTATCCGCTGCGGAAGAGCTACGGCTTCACTCGCGGCGTGGGCGGCAAGACGGGAACCACGAACGAATACAAGGACGCGTGGTTCATCGGCTTCACACCGGACATCGTGGCCGGCGTCTGGGTGGGTTACGACACGCCCCAGAGCCTGGCCCGCCCCGCGGCGCAGATCGCGATCCCGGTGTGGGCCGGGATCGCGCACCGGATGCTCGAAGGATTCCCCGAGCGCGACTTCGAGGGCAGCGGCCTGCTCGAGCAGGCATGGATCGACCCGTGGACGGGCGGCCTCGCGCGCCAGGACTGTCTGAGTCCGATGCGGGTGCCTTTCATTCGCGGAAGCGTCCCGCGCCGCCCCTGCTCTCGCGACCACGCCGGTGAGTGGGCCGAGTACTACGCCCGCCAGGCCATTGCTGACAGCATCGCCGCGGAGGAGGAAGAGAACGCAATGGAGGAGTACTTCGCGCCGCCGCCTCCGCCCGATCCCGACGACCACGACCGCTGACCCAGGCCGCCGGCTTCGCTACACTGCGCGTTCGATGTCCCTGGCCGAACGGGTCGCAGCGCCCGGCTATTATGTCGCGCGTATCGTCTTGGGCACGGCAGCGCGCGTCTATTTCCGGCGGATCGACGTGCGCAACGCCGATCGCATCCCGGCGCGGAGCCCATTGCTGGTGGTGGCGAACCATCCCGCGTCGTTCACCGACGTCATCGTGCTCGGCGCCGCCATGACGCGTCGGCTGCACTTCCTGGCGATGGCGCCGATCTTCAAGCCCTGGATCCGCGGATTCGGACTCCGGCTGTGCGGGACGCTGCCCGTCTATCGCCGTGAGGACGACCCGAGCAAGATGAGCCGCAACGACGACACGTTCCGTGCCTGCCACGAGATCCTGGATCGCGACGGCGGCGTGCTGATCTTTCCCGAAGGGACGAGCCTCACCGATCGCAGCATCGTGAAGATCAAGACCGGAGCTGCTCGGCTGGCCCTCGCGCAGGATTCAAGGCCGGGACAGCAGGGCCGGCTCGCGTTGCTGCCGGTCGGACTTCATTTCGCGGATCGCACCGGGTTCCAGTCGGACGTATGGGTCTCGATCGGCCGGCCGATCGACCTGGCGCCCTTCCGCGAGCAGGCGGGCTACGACGATCAAGCCGCGGTCCGCGCGCTCACCGACCAGATCCAGCTCGCGCTCGAGAAGCTGATCCTGAACGTGCCTCATGTCGATCGCGTCGAGCTGGTGGCCGCGGTAGAACGCCTGTACCGGGAGGACGTTCGCCCCCATGTCGCGATCAGCCACGACGTGGCGATCGCGCGCGGCATCGCGGAGTACGTGGACTACTTCGCGCGCACCGATCCCGACCGGATCGCGCGGGCCTGGCGCCGTATCCGCCGCTACGAGCGCAGGCTCGAGGCGCTGCAGCTCGACGACCGCGCGGTGCGCGAGATGCTGCCGGCAGAACGCCGGATTCATGAACGAGTCCGGCTGGTCCTGCTCGGCCTGATCGGACTCGTGCCTGCTCTCGCCGGTGGACTGATTCACTACGTGCCTTACCGCATCAGCGGCGAGACGGCGCGGCTGGTCAAGGATCCCACCCGCGTCGCGGCGGCGCGTATCGCGGTCGGCATCGTCCTGTTCCCGGCCTGGTACGCGGCGATCGGCGCCGGACTCTGGCACGGGCTCGAGTTACCGCCGCGCGCCATGGCCGCCGTTCTCCTCGTCTTCCTGGCCCTGGGGCTCCATGCGCTGGCCTATTTCCAGTGGCTCAGCCACCAGCGTCAGCGCATCCGCCTGGTCTGGCTCAAGGCATCCAGCCGCCGGCGGGTCGCGCTCCTTCGCAGGGACCGTCAAGAGCTCATCGAGCTCTTCGAGCAGGCCCGAAGCGATTACGAAGCCGGCCGCGAACCCGTGCTGAGTTCACGATGAGCCTGCTACACGATCCGCGGGTGAAGCGGCGGCTCGCGGACTATCTCTTGTGCGAGTTGTCGGCCGTGCCGTGGGCGATCCTATCGAGCGTTGAGCCACACGCTCAGTCGAAGCCGCGAAGTCTGACGAGTCGGCGCGAGACCGACTTTCCATCGAGAGATGCGCGAAGGAAGTAGACCCCGTCCGGCACGGGAGAGCCATTCAGGTCTCGGCCATCCCAGGTCAGCGTGATCGAGCCGGCGCTCGAGTCGCCGTCGTGGAGCCTTCGCACGAGCCGCCCCGAGAGGTCGTAGATCGCGGCCCGCCATGGGTTGCCTGTGGGGACCGAAAGACGGAATGCCACCCTGCCTGAAGAGGGATTGGGCCACGGATCCGACAGCCAGCCCGCTGGGACCGGCTCCCTGGAGCCTACCCCGACGGTTCCTTCGTCACCGGCGGCCGCAAACGATCTTGGAACGTCGAAAGTGAAGGCGTCCATGACCGAGCCCGGCCCGAGGCTCTCGAAACAACCGGTTTGCACCACCTCGATTGGCAGCGCATAGCGACCTTCGGGCAGGGAGGGAATCCGGGTTTCAACGCACCAGGGAACGTCGCTCTCCAGGCACGACAGACCCTCGCATTCGTCGTTCGCGACGACCACCCTCACCAAGGGCGGCTGCAGGCCGAGAGGATTGGTCCTGAGCTCGACACCTTGCACTCGGAGACAGCCACGCGGGAACACCCCGCGGATGGCGACCGGGATCCCCGGGCCTGGCGCGGGTGCGTCCGAGCTCGCGCAGGTGCCTGCCGAGAGCACGCCGACGCCCGTGACGTAAGGAAGCGCCGCGCGCTCGGGAAGTGAGCCGCACGTTGGCGGCACCGACACGTTCATCACCCCCACGTAACGCTCGGGAGGCCTGGGAGGCCATCGGTAGTTGAGGCCCCGCTGGAGGAACGCCACTTTGATGGAGTGGGTCCCCGGTGCAGGAAGGCCAAGAGGAAACGTCACGGTCCGCGGCGGATCCCAGTCGAGGCATCCCACATTGCGGAGGTCCGGAAAGAGCCGAGTCACGAGCCGAACATTCGCCGAATCATCCGTCGCCGCGAGCAGCACTCGGCCGCAACTATTGGCGAACGACCCGACCATCGACAGCGTCATCGGCTTCCATGGGCACGGATCCGGAGTGACGGAGGCGCTGGAAGCCCACGGAAGATTGGGGATGGAGACCTCCGGGATGGGCGGACAACTGGGCGCGACTTCGAAGTCGAAAGCACTGGAAGTAACGGTGCTGTCGAGAGAGCCATTGAGCATTTGGGTCAGCTGGTGATGCTCGATGGTCAGGTGGTGCGAGCCTGCGGGGAGGCGACCGAGGCCGAACGGGACGCCAAAGTAACCGTCAGGGCCGTGCCAGCGGTCCGGACGATATACCGTCCGTACCACGAAGGTCTCAGGTCCGGTGCGCGCGATCCGCGCGATGGAGTCGCGATACATGACGACCCAATTGTTATAGAAGGGATCCTGATCCCAGATGGGCATGTATCCCCGAAAGACGAGGACCACGCTGTCTTCGACACATGGGGCCGGCGGGTTGAGAGACCACAGCACCGGAAGTGGCGCGGCCGACGCCGCGACGGGAAGAACGCAGAGCGTTCCGAGCAGGAGAAGAACGAATGTTCGGCGCATCGGGGGGATCATGGCGCACACCTTTCCACCGGCCAGCGGGAACCATCTCGCCACATTCGTGGAGCGTCAAGCGCGATCGCATGGCCTCGTCTCGACGCACGGCCTCTTCCGGTTCCGGATCGAGTGATTCGGCGGTGGAGCCGACAGGGCACCACCGCCGATCGTCACAGCGAGCGCTTACGGGTTGGCGATCACGAGCCTTCCAGACTTCTGGGCGCCTTCCGTCTCGATCCGGTAGAAGTACACACCGTTCGAAAGACCTGCGGTGCGGCGATTCAGTTCCACCGTGTGCGGTCCGGCCGCCATCCATCCATCCGCCAGCGTCTGCACGCGCCGGCCACGGATGTCGTAGAGGTGAATCGACACTTCCCCGTCCTTCGGCAGGCGGAATGCCAGCACACCGCGATCGCGGATGGGATTTGGCGAGAAGGACGCGGTCAGATCGGGGCCCCCCGCGCTGCCGTCCGTCGCGATCGCGCGCGTCATGGCTGCGGCGGCGGGCGTGCCGTCGTTCAGCAGGACACAGCTATCCTCCACGATGTCGGGATTGCCGTCTTCGTTGACGTCGGCAACGGCGAGGCCGAGCCCGAAGTTCACCGGGATGACGTTGCCCACGGTGAAGCCACCGCTGCCGTTTCCGTTGAGCACGGTGACGGTTCCGGTCGGGCTGCTCGGGCTCGCCGCGTGGTTGCCCACCACGATGTCGAGGTTGCCGTCCCCGTTGACGTCGCCCAAGTCGACATGGTTCGACATCCCCGCCATCGGGTAATTGACGGACGAGCCGAAGTTCCCGGTGCCGTCTCCGAACGCCACGCTGACCCCGCCACCCGACAGCCGTGGTATGGCGACGTCGAGGTCTCCGTCCTCGTCGAAGTCGCCGAGTCCGATTCCCCGACCCGGGTAGCCTGAACCGGCCATGGTGAACTTGCTCCTCATTCCGAAGATGCCGCCTCCCTCGTTGAGGAGAACGACCACGACGGCCTTGGACGGGTTGGCGATCGTGAGCTCGACGATGTCACGCAGCCCGTCGCCGTTCACGTCCGCCGTGGTGATGGCGCGTGCGTAGAACCCGGTCCGATAGTCGGTGCCGGCTCCGAAGGTCCCGTTGCCCTGGTTGAATTGCACGACCGTGAATTTGTCTTCCCCGGTGATGAGGTCGAGAAATCCGTCCCCATTCAGGTCGTCGAGGGCGAGTCCATCATCGCCTGCGCCGGCGACCGCCTGGGCCGGTTGGAACGTGCCGTTGCCGTTGCCCAGATTGATCGAGAACGGGCCAGTGTAGTCCCCGGTATTGATCAGGTCCTGGTTGCCGTCGTTGTTCACGTCCGCCGCAGTCAGGTAGATGACCTGGCCCAGTGTGGAGACCTGGGTCGAGAACGTGAAGCTGCCGAGACCATCGCCCAGGTACACGTTGATCAATGCATGCGTGGTGAACCCTGTCCCCACGCCGGTTCCGGGACTGAGCGCGACGTCGACGTTGCCGTCATTGTTGAAATCGGCGACGACGTGGCCAGGAGATCCGTACACATCGAAACACGATTGCGTGAATCCCGTACTGCGCGCGGGCGACGCGGCCAATGCCACGCAGAGACCGGCGACGGGCAGAAGCAAGAAACGAAACGGAGCGGAACGCATGGGTCACCTCCAACGAGGGGCTCTCCTCATTGCCCGAAGAGATGAGGAGTTGGGCAGGACCAGCGGGGAGTCGGCGGCGGAATGCCAGCCTCACCGGTTCCGTGGAGGCGAAATCGTAGTTCCGGGTCCCGGGGTCGTCTACCGGTAACTCATGCGCTTCACAGGACTCGTTTGTGCAGCGCGACTCGTCCGGATGCGGGATCGAACGAATCGCTAGCGCGCCGAGCGCTCGGCCACGCCCTCGGACTTCAGCACGCCGAGCTGCCAGAGCAGGAACTGCACTTCGGTCGTCAAGTCGTCGATCTGCTTGGTGATCGGCTGGCCGCTCACGTGACCGAAATTGGTGTCGTAGTGGAGCAGGACCGGCCGGTCGGAGCCGGTCGAAGCCTGGAGCAGGGCCGTCATCTTGCGCGCGTGGAGCGGCGCGACGCGGGTATCGGAGTCGCCGGTCACGAACAGCACGGCCGGATACTTCGTGCCGGGCTTCACGTGGTGATAGGGCGAGTAGGCGAGCAGCGTCTTGAACTGCTCGGCGTCATCCGACGAGCCGTACTCCGGCACCCAGTAACGCGCCACGAGAAAGCGGTGGTAGCGGACCATGTCGAGCAGCGGGTAACCGCACCACACCGCGCCGAAGAGCTCGGGACGCTGGGTGAGCGCGGCGCCGACCAGGAGCCCGCCGTTGCTGCGGCCCGAGATCGCCAGGCGATCGCTGCGGGTGTAGCGCTTCTGGATCAGCCATTCCGCCGCGGCGATGAAGTCGTCGAAGACGTTCTGCTTGTTGGCCAGCATTCCGGCCTTGTGCCAGGGCTCACCGAACTCGTCGCCGCCGCGCAGATTGGCCAATGCGTAGACGCCCCCGGATTCCATCCACAAGGCTGCACGCGCCGAGTACGCCGGCCGCTGGCTGCTGTTGAACCCGCCGTACCCGGTGAGCAGCGTCGGATTGCTCCCGTCGAGCTTCAGCCCCTTCTTGTGGCCCACGAACATCGGCACGCGGGTCCCGTCCTTGGAGACGAACCAGACCTGGCGCACTTCGTAGCGGTTCGCCGAGACCGGCGCCGGCGCCTTCCACCACTCGCTGCGGCGC